>DAOSWS010000017.1 GCA_035593605.1 Thermoanaerobaculia bacterium
ATTGGTTTGCTTTGAGCATTTTACATGCTCGGGGTGCCTCATTATGATTATCAGACCTTATATCTTTACTTTCCCGTTAGGACAAGGTGAAGGAATAAATTCCATTCAAGATTCCTTCGGCAGGGCAACCAGGGCCTTCACGCCGGCAATAAAAATTCCAGTAAGAAAGAGGTTCAACGCGAGGGATACCATTCCCACCGATACGATCCTCGGATCAATTCCATAGGAAAGGGAGATGAGGAGAACACCCGCCCCCACCTCTCCCCTGGGAAACATGGCCACGCTCACGGCAAGCCTTTCTCGCCAGCCGGTTTCCTTTCGGTAGGTCAACAGGGGAAACATCTTTCCGAGGTTGGAAAGAACCGTGATGATCGCAACATGAAAGAGAAGCGTTCCCCAGGGAAGCGGTGCAGCCCCGTCCTGAAACATGGAGGGCATGGATAACCCGACAAGAACCATAAAGATGGCTGAAATCAGGGTCGAAACCTTCTGCTCCTCCGGGCTTTCAGGCCCTTCCTGGTGACCGTTCCGTTGGTCGTCAAGATGGGGATTCTGTCCCTCGGGCCGGGCCATAATCACACCCACAACAAAGGCAGGCAGAAGAATTTCGATGTGGATCGGTACCACATCGTTCAATATTTTAGAAAACTGGTAAAGTGCTTCTGAAAAAGCAGTTATCGCTGCAGAATAGCCAAGAACCCACGGCCAGGATACGGGAATTCGTACCCTGTGCAGGTATTTCCATCCCACCCATAACAATCCGCCCATGATGACGACCACCACAACCAGCTGCCATCGGATCCCCACAATCAGCATCTTGAGGGGGATCATGAGCAGCACGGTGTCCAGATCGTCAAAAATCGCCAGAATTCTCGCCTTTTTAAAGACCCAGGTCGCGGACAGCCCGGCGGCGGCCATCATGGAAAAGAGAACCCCGGCCGATGTGGGGGCTGCGAACCTGCCGGCCAGCAGGGATTCTTTCCATACAGCACCCTGTCCCCACTGCTCGGGAGCGTAAAAGAAGAAAACAAAATAGAGCGTGCAGAAGATCCAGGGAAAGGCGGCTGCGGTTGCTGCAACCAGGTAATCCCAGCCGTAGGAGGAGAGGCGGCTCCGATCGATCTCGAATTCATATCCGACGTGAATCATGATAAATCCGAGACAGGTCATCGTCAGTATCTGGATTCCCTTTAGAACAGGGGCTGTCAGGTCCGCCAGAAAGAAGGGCAGGACCTGGGAAAGCGCCAGCCCGATAACAAGAAGAATCGAAAAGAGAACGACCTTTTTCATGGTTTAATCTCCCGCTCAACGAACATTACGCAGGATCATCTTCCACCGGGAAGAACGATCCTGCGTTGGATAACAGGAGATCGTACGGCTTTCTTCCCTCCATGACGGAGAGGGAGAAAACGTTATTTTTCTGGTTGCGCCGCCGGTGTCTGGGGCGCTGTATCCGCCGGAGGCTTCAGGCTTTCATCCATGTAAGTAATCTCAGCCTTGGATCTCATCTCCGTAATAAATTCCTGGATCTTCTCCCGAAGGCGGGAATTGCCCAGGAAGGTCTTTAAGCGGTCTTTGACTTCGTCGAAGGCCATCTTGGACTCGTCTCTGTGATCGGTGACTTTGATTACGTGCCAGCCGAACTTGGTCTTTACGGGTTCAGAGATTTCTCCAGGCTTAAGGGAAAACGCGGAAGCATCGAATTCCGGCACCATTCGGCCCTTCGCGAAGTACCCAAGGTCGCCCCCATTGGGAGCCGTCGGTCCTTCGGAGAGTGCTTTGGCCAGTTCTGCAAAGTCCTCACCCGCTTTGGCCCGTTTGCAGGCATCCTGTGCTTTCTTGTGGGCGGCTTCCGACTCCGCTTCCGGAGCATTCTCGGCGACCCGGAAAAGGATATGAGATGCCTTTACCTGTTCGGGTCTAAGAAACTGATTGGGATTGGCGTCATAATAGGCTTTGGCTTCACCATCGGTCGAGATTCCGGCGTCCTTGTATTTGTTCGAAATGAAAGCATCGATCAGAAGAGATCGCCTCACCTGGGCCAGAAAATGGTCCCTTGCAATTCCCGCATCCTGAAGCGCTTTTTCGAATTGTTCTTCTGAACCAAAGGATTGGATGACTCCGTCTACTTCCTTTTTGATTTCTTCTTCGGGAACTACGGTATTGGCGTCCCTGGCAGCCTGTTCCATGATCGCCGTTTGAATCAGTGTCTCCGCGGCCTGTTTCCGAAGGGTATCTTCAACGCCGGCGGGGATCTGGCGTCCCGAACTTTCAATCTGAAACCGAAGAAGGTTGACCTGCATGTCAACATCGTCTTCGGTGATGATCATTTTGTTAATCTTGATGGCAGCTTTGGCCTGGGTCTTAGCTTCCTGAGGTACGGCCAGAAGAAGAGTGGCCGTCAGGCAGACCAGTACACCTGTAATGGTTCGTACTTTCATGAAAAACTCCTTTTTTCAGCAATCTGGAATGTCCACTATACCACATGATGGCCTTTTTCCGGCAGGGTATACTATCAGGAACCATGAAGACCCTGATTCTCATCCTGACACTATCTTTTGGGCCCGGACTCTTCTGGCTTGGATATTTCCTCTACCGCGACCGACTTTCACCGGAACCGGCGCGTCTTGTAATGAAGGTCTTCTTTGCAGGAATTCTCTCAGCAGTGCCCGCCATATTGTTTGAGCTGCCCTTTCAGGGCCTGTTTCTGATTTCCACCGTTTTCGTGGCTCCGGTCGTGGAAGAGATCATGAAATACACGTCCGTTGTCGTTTGTGTCGGCAGAAGATCAGAATTTGATGAACCCATGGACGGAATTGTATATGCCTCTGCCGCTGCTCTCGGTTTCGCATCCATTGAAAATCTTTTTTACCTCTCAGCACTCTATGGAGAATCCTCGTTTTCAACGATTGCCTTTTTTCGCGCCGTTCTCACGGTGCCCGGACATGCCCTCTGGTCTTCCATGTGGGGGTTTGCCTATGGCATGTCCCGGTGCCGTCCCGAATCTTCCCGCACCGTTACGCTCGGCGGGGGCCTTCTGCTTGGTATAGCTTTTCACGCACTCTTTAATTTTCTTCTTCATCTGTGGATTCCGGGAACAATTCTGCTCCTTGCAGCCACGGTCTTCTTCTGGAGAAGTACCCTGAAGAGAATCTCTCTAGCCCTGCAATCACGGTCGCCGGATCCGCCCCCTCTTCCAGTCCGGAATCATCCACCTCATTCCGAATCCTGAAATTCCTCTCTGCCGCATACTCCGCGTATTGACGGGGAATCGGATTGACCAGTACAATAGAGTCAAGGGATTTGTAAGGCAATGATGGACCCGTAAGGGAAGGAGGAACATGGTTCCGAATCAGGCTGCCTTCCGCCTCATATTCGAGGTAATCTCAATCCCATGAAGGGTTTTCCGGATCTCTCCATTCAGCGCAAGCTGATGATCCTGATGGTTCTTCCGGCATTGATCTGTATCCTCATCGGCGCAGTTGTGACCATGACAGGAGATCTGCACACATTCCGCAAGGAAACCAAACGTACGACCGAACTTACGGCAAAGATCATCGCCATTCACAGTGTAAGAGATCTCGTATTTCGGTACCGCAGCTGGTCCCAGGAAACTCTGTCCAACCTTAAATCTCTCCCCTCCATTCAGCACGCCTACCTCTACGATGATCAAAATCAGCTCTTTTCCGCCTACCACCGCGAGAACCATTCTCATGGTGCTCCCTCGATCTCCGAACTGCAATCAGGATTTCATGGTGGCGGGTACTTCGTTATCGAACCGATCTTTTATCAGAACGAGCGACTGGGTACGCTTTACCTGGAGGCCTCCACGCAAGAATTACGGGATAAAATCCGTAATTATGTCGTAATCATGGTTCTCTTGATCTGCTTCCTGCTCGCCGTTGCCTTTGCGGTGGCGGCCCGAATGCGGTATGTCATTTCGCGTCCGATTCTGGATCTTGCAATGATAGCGCGGCGGATTTCGGTTGTGGGTGACTATTCTCTTCGAGCCGAGAAAAAGGGAGATGATGAAATCGGAGCCCTCTATGATGGGTTCAATGCCATGTTAAACCAGATACAGCGAAGGGAAGCAGATCTTGACGAGGCCATGAACCAGCTCAGCCTGAGTGAAGATCGAATTCGACATATTATCGAACAGTCCAATGACGCTCTCTTTGTCATGGTGGGCCGACATTTTGTTTTTGCCAACCCTAAATTTGAGGAATACTTCGGTTATTCCGTCCGTCGCGGCGATCTGGAATCCATGGATCCTCTCGAACTGATCGCTCCGGAAAGCAAAGCGCTCATTTCGGAACTGATCCAGAAAAAGCAGGAAGAAGATGCCATTCCACAACGATTTACTTTTCGCGGCATTTCAAAACAGGGACAGATTTTCGATTTTGAAGCAAGTGTCAGTGACATTGTCTGGAATGACCGACCTGCGCTTCTGGGAATCTTGAGGGACGTCACCGAACAGATTGAAACCCAGAGACGATTGCGGGATCAACAGGCAACACTCAGACTTTATGCCAATGAACTGGAGCGAAGTAACCGGGACCTTGAGAATTTTGCCTACATTGCCTCTCATGACCTCCAGGAACCTTTGCGGAAGGTCCAGGCCTTCGGCGATCGTCTGCGTGCCAGGCTGGAAGAAAAACTGGACGACCCGGGGCGGGACTACCTGGAGCGAATGCAGGGGGCGGCCGAACGAATGCAGAGGCTGATCAATGACCTTCTGGCCTACTCCCGGGTGACCAGCCGTGCTCAGCCCTTTGTACGCGTCGAACTTGCGCGCATCGCGGACGAGGTTCTTGCCGATCTTGAGATCCGGATCGAGGAGGCGGGGGCCCGGGTGGAGCGGGATGCTCTCCCGGCCATCGAGGCCGATCCGTCTCAGATTCGACAGCTTTTACAAAACCTCATAGGGAATGCCCTCAAGTTCACCCGGAATGATACCCCACCGATCATTCACATCCGCGCCAAAACCCTGGAAGGACT
Organism: Thermoanaerobaculia bacterium; assembly: GCA_035593605.1. Lineage (NCBI taxonomy): Bacteria > Pseudomonadati > Acidobacteriota > Thermoanaerobaculia > Thermoanaerobaculia bacterium. The sequence goes on from DAOSWS010000017.1 coordinate 4,999, forward strand.
TCACCACTCAGGAGACCCGATGGTTGAACTGTCCATCGAGGACAATGGGATCGGGTTCGACGAAAAATACCTCGATCGCATCTTTACCGTCTTTCAACGTCTCCATTCCCGAAAAGATTACCCGGGAACGGGAATCGGACTTGCCATCTGCAGGAAGATCGCGGAACGGCATGGAGGAGACATTACGGCCATAAGCCGTGAAGGTCAGGGGTCCACATTCATTGTTCGACTTCCCCTGACCCAGCCGAAGGGAGGAAATATATGAAACCCAACCAGCTACCCATCACAATTCTTATGGCGGAGGACGATCCCGACGACAGGATGTTGACCCGGGAAGCCCTGGCAGAGAGCCGTCTGGCGAACGATTTCTACTGCGTCGAAGACGGGGAAGAACTCATGGATTATCTCTATCGCCGAGGAAAGTTTCAGGACTCCGTGAAATCCCCCCGGCCCGGGCTCATTCTCCTGGACCTAAACATGCCGCGCATGGACGGCCGGGAAGCCCTGAAGGCCATCAAGGCCGATCCCTCCCTGAGACAGATCCCAATTGTGATCCTGACCACGTCAAAGGAGGAGGAGGATATCTTCCGAACCTACGACCTGGGGGCTAACAGCTTTATTACCAAACCGGTCACCTTTGAAGCTCTGGTAGATGTCATGAAAACTCTGGGCCAGTACTGGCTTCAAATTGTAGAACTCCCGGTCGGAAAGAACGCCCAGGCATGAGCGACATCGAGATCCGGGTTCTTCTCATTGATGATGATGAAGACGATTTCATCATCACCCGGGATCTCCTTCGTGAAGTCGATCCGGAGCGTTATCATCTATCGTGGGTCGACTCCTACGATGAAGGACTTATCCAGATTGAAAAACAATTGTACGAAATCTGTCTTCTCGATTACAGGCTGGGAGCCCGGACCGGGCTTGATCTTCTCCGTGAGGCTCTCGGACGAGGCCTGAAAGCTCCCGTCATCCTATTAACTGGCCAGGGAGACCGGGACGTCGATCTGGAAGCCATGAAAATGGGTGCCGCTGACTATCTCGTCAAGGGAACTATCGACGCTCAAACCCTGGAACGTGCCATCCGTTATGCGTTGAAGCACACAAGCACTCTTCAGGCTCTGGCTGAGAGCGAAGAACGGTATGCTCTGGCTGCCAGGGGAGCCAATGACGGCCTCTGGGACTGGAACCTGGAAACCGGAGAAGTCTACTATTCTCCCCGCTGGTTTCAGATGCTTGGACTTCCTGAACTTACCGGTCTGCAAAAAATTGAAACATGGCTGGATCGGGTTCATCCCAACGATATCAATCGCCTTCGCGCGCAGATCACCGCGCATCTGAAGGGCACAACCTCGAGCCTGACCAGTGAACACCGTATTCGCCACAATGAAGGGTTCTATCTCTGGGTGTTGACCCGCGGGATTGCCGTTCGCAAGGAGGACGGGACACCCAACCGGATGGCGGGATCCCAGACGGATATTTCCGATCGAAAATTGGCGGAAGAGAAACTGCTGAAGGATGCCATGTACGATACGCTCACCGGACTGCCCAACCGGGCACTCCTCCTCGACCGTTTGGGGGTCTGTCTGAAGCGGCTCCGCCGCGATCCTGATCACAACTTCGGTCTGCTCTACCTGGATATCGATCGTTTTAAGGTGATCCACGACAGCCTTGGACATTCACTGAGTGATCAGCTTCTGATCTCCGTCGCCAGGCGTCTGGAGGATCTTCTTTCACTGCAGCATACGGTAGCCCGGCCTGGGGGCGACGAATTTGCCGTCCTTGTGGAAGGGATCGAGTCCATCGATTCGGCGAGCACGGTGGCCGACGAAATCCTGAAGACCCTCGCTCCCCCTTTTCACCTGGACGGAAAGGAAATTTTTATTTCGGTCAGCATCGGGATTGCCCAGGGACAGGCAAAATACGAGCGTGCAGAGGATATCCTTCGAGACGCAGATACGGCCATGTTCAAGGCCAAATCCCAGGGCCGCGCCCGAAGTGTTCTCTTTGAAATAGATATGCATGAAAGCGCCGTCGCCCTTCTTGAGCTGGAGACTTCCTTGAGGCGGGCTGTGGACCGTAAAGAATTTGCAATCCATTACCAGCCGATTGTCGATCTTCTGAAGGGGCGAATCATAGGATTCGAAACTCTGGTCCGCTGGCTCCACCCTACCCGCGGGATGATCCTTCCGGAGGAGTTCATCCCTTATGCTGAAGAAACGGGGCTCATCATTCCCATCGATCAGTGGGTTCTAAGGGAAGCATGCCGTCAGGTACGCACGTGGCAGGATTCCTATAAGCAGGATCCGCCCCTGATGATCACCGTCAACCTTTCCAGTCAGCAGTTCACACGATCCGATCTGATCGAAACCGTGGATTCGATCCTCCGTGAAAGCCACCTTGAAGGAAGCAGCCTCGGCCTGGAAATCACCGAAAGTACGGTAATGGGGAATCCGGAGAGTGCCGCCGCCCTCTTTCTTCAGCTGAAGACGAGGGAGATACACCTCCATATAGATGATTTCGGAACCGGGTATTCCTCTCTCAGCTATCTCCATCGCTTCCCGATCGACTCGCTCAAGATCGATCGATCCTTTGTCTCGCGCATGGGAATGGGGCATGAGAAGGTGGAAATCGTTAAGACAATCGTCACTCTGGCCCACAACCTGACGATGACGGTCATGGCGGAAGGCGTGGAGACTCCCGATCACCTTTCCCGCCTCCGTGAATTCACATGCGATTTTGCGCAGGGACACTATTTTTCGCCCCCGATGACCGCGGATCAGGCCACCGCTTTCCTGAACGATTCACCTTCCTGGTAATCGAATCTTTTCCCGTTACCGCGGAATCCAGGCCAGAGCCAGTGTCCGTATGGATATATTCTTTTTAAGAGGACGAACTTCATAGGACTCCAGCTCGGAGAGGGACTGTTCACCCATCTTTCGAATTTCGTCAATCCGGGATGTCAATTCATTTTCGAGATCCTGAAGATCTTTGCGGGCGTCTTCCAGCTCTTTCTCCGCCTGCTTTACGTCCTGGGCCTCTTTTCTTGACCGGCTCATCCCCCGGGCCGCTGTTGTGGCACGTCCAAGAGTTGTCGTACTGATCTTCTTTCTCCCCATGAGAGCACCCAGAAGAGTCGCACCCAGGGAAATGGCGGTCTGGACCTTCTGGTTTCCGGCCTGATCCTTTTCCCGCTCAACCCTTGCCCGGGTGCGCTGGATCTTGTTTTCGAGGCTGTTTCGCTTTACATCGAACTTTCTCCGCAACTCATCCATCTGACGATCGGTCCACTCCCTAAGGGCATGCATCTGACGAATGAGAAAGTCACTTTCAGATTCTCCGGGTCTGGAAATCAATCCCAGGGTCGGATTTTTCTTTAAGGTCAGGACTGCATTCCTGTAAAGCCAGTCCATGCAGTCCCGCTCCCATACAGGATAGGCGCGTCGATCCGATGCCCCGGAAGGCAGTGACAGAAACCGGGCACCATCCTCAGGTTCTCCAAGCAGATCTTCCTCCTTCATCTCCATGGCCCGGGCCTTTTCCCAGTCAGGCATGGAGGGTTCGTCGGGAATCTCGGTCAGGAGGAAGACTGGGTGCTCCAGAGCTACTCCGGCCTTCCCATCGGCGTAATAGATGCTTCCCGAAGCCACGAGCGAGGGAGCATAGGTAACGGTTGATCCCTGGAATTGTCCCTTTGGAGGAAGAAAGACCTGGGGAATGGCCGGATCAAGGGAGGGCCGGGACATTCCTTCGGGACCTGGGGGAGGTGCCGGTTTCTCCGGCAATATAACCTTTCCAACCGGTTCAGGGGTTACGGAAATGTTCTGTGTCAGGGTTCGGAGTTCTTCCCGGGTCATGGGACCCCGCAGGTAGGAAAGTGCCCACCGAGTCTGGAACAGAACGGGCTCCTCCTCATGGATGTTGTTCATGAGAAAGACGCGCTTACCGAGTCCGGAAATCAGACCATCAAGACTCTGCCGGTCATATCGGCCCCCTTCCGAAGCACGAACCCCTTCCAGACCATCGAGAAGGCGGGTTTTATCCCGTTCGGTCTGGAGCCTTCCGATGAACCAGGTCCCTGCATTGGAAAGGGCCTTGTAATCAAGATCGGCGGGATTCTGTGTCGCCAGGACCAGTCCCAGGCCGTACGCCCGGGCCTGTTTCAGGAGGGTCAGAAAGAGCGGCTTGGAGGGTGGGTTGGCCACGGGAGGAAGGTAACCGAAGACTTCGTCCATATAGAGAATGGCCCGGAGGCTTCCCGTGCCGGATTGGCTTCGCATCCACCCCACGATCTGCGTCAGGAGGAGGGTCACAAAGAACATGCGTTCCGCATCATTCAAATGGGCAATGGAAAGAATGGACATTCGCGGCTTCCCTGATGGATTCCACAGAAGATTCCGCACATCGAGGGGAGGTCCCTCCAGCCAGGAGGAGAAGTCGGGGGATGCCAGGAGTCCGTTGAGCCGGGTTGCCAGTTCAAATCGATCTTTTGCCGGATAAAAAGCCTCCAGCTCAAAGACACCGAGACGGGTGAAGGGAGGGTGCTGTACACCTTCAATGAGAGCGGCCAGGTCAAGGCTCCTGCCGGACTTCCAGGAGGTTGAAATGAAAGTGGAAAGGAAGATGAATTCCGGGCTTCGGATCGGATCAGCCTCAATCCCGAGAAGGTTGAGCAGACCGGTCACCGTGGCAGTGACCCTTTCGGAAAAGAGATCCCCATCCCGCAGAATATCTCCTTCGGGAACGGCAAAGGAATGAAGAATGGACAGGGGAATACCCGAACTGCTTCCCGGAGTGTAAAGGACTCTTTCCACTGACGATTCAAAGCGAAGAATCCGGTCTCCATCCTGACCCCAGGAGGCAAGTCCCTTCTTCCAGGTTTCTGCCTGCTCCTTTGCATACTCGGGTGCAGACATATTTTTTCGGGCTGCTTCCCCGGGATCGACCCAGGCAGAAAAATCTTCTCCGGTTAACCGGGGAAAGGTAAGCATGAGGTTGGCCATGTCGCCTTTCGGATCGATGACAATGGAAGGAATTCCATCAATAGCGGCTTCTTCCAGGAGGGTCACTCCCAGGCCGGTCTTTCCACTTCCGGTCATTCCGACACAGACTGCGTGAGTCACCAGATCCCGGGCATCGTAGAGGATCAGGTTCTCCGTATCTTTCCTGCCTTCGGGAGAGACCTCCCGGCCAAGATAAAAGAGTCCGAGCCGTTCAAAATCCTGCATGGTGACCTCCAGTCCTGAACCTTATAATCTAGGTTCTATTGTACCCTCCCGGAGTATTACGGCAGAGATCGGTTTGTACGAATGATCAAAATTTCCTGGATAGTCCCACCATGATATTCATGTCGTTCTTTTTCAAAGTGGGATCAGGGGGCTCGGAATCGTAATTGTCCAGGAGGGTCGCAGTCAGAGCCCAGCTCTGGGTGATGTTTGCGGTGAGACCCAGTTCCAGCTTCGCCAGATAGTTGCTCATATCCGAAATTTCCGGGATGATTTCAAGCTTCTGCCTGAATTCCGAAGTCTCAGAAACTTTCCAGGTAAATTCATTTCCAAGCTTTAATCCCGTAAAATCCTTCGTTTCACCGGTGGATCTGTACTTTGTGTAGACCTGCGTCAGACCGCCGAAGAACGACAGCTTTTTCGTCGGCGTTGTCATCGCAACGAAACCGATCCCGATTCCGGGCCTCAGGCTGTATTCGTAATCTTTGAAGTAGTCCCGGAGGGCCTGAAGCTCATAGTAGCTGAAAGTCCTCTCGGTGTGGTTCCATTCCAGTTTCGTGGAAAGACCCATGGTGTCCGTTGTCTTCTCACCGTCCTTCTCGCTGTAGATGGTGTAAAGGTTGTTTTTCCAGTGAAGGACGGGAGTTAAATCCCTGTTGGCGTTGAAGCTGAAGGAAACGTTGGAAGAATCCGAGTTCCCTCTTGCCATGGCCAGACCAAAACCAATGTCTCCCGTCCAGCCTTCATCGGCCCGGAGTGAGATGGAGCCTGCAAAACCTATCAGCAAAAGAATTCCGAAAATGAGTTTCAATGGTTTCATTTAAGGACTCCCTCGAGCATTGATTTCACAGTATTCCCTCCTTTACTCTGAACAAAAGAAAGGATTACAGGAACAAACTTACCAATCATATCCGCATCAAGGTGCAAACTTTTAAAACCGCCTGCTAAACTGGCCAGCTGACCTAGAGAACCGAGATCACCCCTCATCTTTCCGGCCAACCCACCCAGCATACCTCCCAGTCCAGAGCTTTTAGGTGCGGCCTTAATCAGCTGATCGACACCAGGAACGGCAGATGCAACCTGTGAAAATTCATGATCGGACAGCTTATCCTTTACCAGCTCGAAAATCAGGCCGGCTCCACCCTTCGCCTGAGATTCACTTACACCAAGGTTTTGAGACAATAATTGAAGAAGTTCCATTATCATTTTCTCCTTTGTTCTAATCAGGCAGCATGTAATTCAGAGGTACAGTGAGGACACCGGACGGCCTTAATGGGAATATCCGTGCAGCATTTCGGGCATGCCTTCGTCGTGGGTTCGGCAGGAGGTGCTTCTTCCTTCCGTTTCAGGCGATTCATTTGACGCACGACAAGAAAGATAGCGAAGGCTACAATCAGAAAATCCAAAACGGTATTGATGAAGATCCCGTAGTTGATCGTCGCGGCACCGGCTTCTTTCGCGGCATCCAGTGTCGCGTACTCTCCTCCCGAAAGGCTGATAAAGAGGTTGGAGAAATCGACTCCGCCAATCAATTTCCCAAGAGGCGGCATCAGGATGTCATTCACGAAAGACGAAATGATCTTCCCGAAAGCCGCGCCCAGGATGATGCCGATGGCCATGTCCATCACGTTACCCCGCATGGCGAATTCCTTGAATTCCTTGATCATGAGAGCCTCCCTTTTAGAATGGATCACTTAAATATCCTGTCGATATATCATACCATTCCCGATCGCATTATCAGCTGTGTACTCAGCAGAAAATCGAAAGAGTATTTCTTAAACCATTACATGATATATTGCTCTCAACCAACTGATAGCATTTAGGATAATAAACTAAACCCACTGATAGACAATGACTGTGGTATGCTTTTCCTCACACCATGAAGGCGCATTCCTACTCTCTCGACGTACTCCTCTTTGTCGCGACAGTAAGCCTGGCGGTTGTGAACCACTGGGAGGTCACCGATCTCGTCTGGAGTCTCTGGATCTCAAGCCTGACGCTGGGTTATTCCTTCCTCATGGTTCCCATCGCCTCCATGATCCTGCGCGGCGATCCCGGAACGATGATCGGTCCCGGCAAAAGTCCGAAGGTACCAGCAGGGGCTCCCCGGGCCATTCAGGCTCTTCCCATGAATATCTTTGTCCTCTTCGTTGCAATCTTCATGATCGGGTTTCACATGATCACCTTCTGGATCGTTCTCCTTGTTGGACTCAGCACCCTTCTGGGTATAGGCGGTATGCTGCGGGACCGGCCGGCCTGGTCCTGGTGTCCCGACCCGGGCGCCCTGATTCCCCGCACCCTTATCGTTCTCCCCTTTGCCCTCTTTCTCTTCGGTTTCTTCACGATTCACTTCGTCGGCTTTCATTTCGTACACGGAATTTTTCTCAACGGTTTTTTTCCCATACTCCAGGAATCTCCATTCGGCAAAACAATCGAGGGAACCTTCGAGCACTTTCTCTCCCTTGTTCAGATTTCATTTCTTCGGTATTGGCCCTTTGTCGCCTTCAGCGCGCTTTCCAGGATTCCGGATTATATTCGAGCGTGGAACCACGAAGGTGGTAATTTCATGTTCAAGCCCTACATCAATGTCGTCCGAATGCACATCATGATCTTTGTCTTCGCCTTTGCCGCTGCCGCAGGTTTGAAAGATGCCCTCCTCTATCCCCTTCTCGTGGTTTATTTCTTTCCGTGGGGTGTCCTCTGGCGTTCCCGAAAAGACAAGGTTCAGCAATCCCAGCCGCCAGAATCCTGATCCTCGGTCTTCCCGAAGCATCTGCGATAATGGGGCGAGATTCCTTTTACTGGAGGTAATGATGCGAGTTCTTCTTTTCTCTCTGATGGTTGCAGCCATGGCTTTCGTTTCCACCGGACTTTCTGCCGATGCAGAAGACGAAATCGCTCTCCTCACGCTGGGGGATCCCGGCCGAGCCTTTTCCCTGGCCGCGGCGCCTGCAGGAACCTATGTGGACTGCCGTACGGGAAAGGAACTCACCTTCGACGAGATGGTGGATATTATGGCTCAGGCGCGTATCATTCTCCTGGGCGAGGAGCATACAAACATGGAGCAGCATATCCTCCAGGGTAAGATTCTGGATGCCCTGGCCGAGCGGGGAATACCCCTGATCCTGGGAATGGAATTCTTCCAGCGGGACGATGGCGATGTGCTGAAGAAGTGGATATCCGGAGAGATGAATGAAGAATTTTTCCTTCGCGAATCGGGCTGGTACGACCGGGGCGGTTATCCCTTTGGTTATTATCGCCCGGTAATGGAAAGCGCAAAAAATAACGGCATCCCCGTCGTCGGACTCAATGTCGATCGTTCACTCATCAATTCCGTAGCGAGAAAAGGCCTGGAAGGACTGGACGAAAATGAGAGGAAGGAACTTGGGAAAATCAGGGTCGATGCCGCTCCGGGTCACCGTTTTCTCGTCAGCCTCTTCTTTGGAGAGAGCGGCCCTTCCATGCCCCCCGACTGGCTATCCCGCATGTACGCCGCCCAGGTGACATGGGACACGATCATGGCCCGCTCCATTCTGGACAACCTGATAGAGGACAGGACCATGGTTGTCATTGTCGGGTCGGGCCATGTCATTCACGGCCTGGGGATTCCACGAAGGCTTAAAGAAGAGTCGGAATGGAGAAGGATCAGCATTCCTGTCCTGTCTTTCGTTCCGGTCACTGCTCCCGTGCCGGATCCCGAAATCACCCTGCGGGGTCACCCCACGGGAATGGGAGGATATGGTTCCGACGCCCCGAAAGCCCTCTTTTCCCGTGGTGTCGCCGACATCGCCGGGATCTTCACGAACCCGGGAGAGTACGAAGCCCTCCCCACGTACGGGGTTTCCCTGCGGGAGTCGGATGGGAACATTACGGTCAGTTGGGTCACTCCCGATTCCCTCGCGGACCGGGCGGGTGTCGAACGGGGAGACCGATTCCTGGATGTCAACGGTAATACCTTCGACTCCCTGACGGACCTTCGGCTTCATCTGGCTTCATTTACATGGGGAGACCGGGTGGACATCCATTTGTTACGAGAAGAGGCAACGGTTCACGCGATATTCATTCTCGAACCGGATATCGTTGCTCAAAGGGAACTTACCGTGCCAGGCTGGATACGAATGGATGGGCTGGACGTAAACCTTTCGTATACTGATCCTGCAGATTATACAAAGCCCCTTTCGACTGAAGAGTTGGATGAGCCGCATGGCAGACGCTACCTTATCCTGGATGATCAGGATCACCCGTTACGCATTGAAGTGAGGGAAGGGAGGGATCTCCTCGAAGTCCACGAGCTGGATAAAGAAGGATATATCGTTCGGGCTCTCTATCGGAATCCCCTGGAAGACGGAACGACTGAGGTTAGAAAGGCCCGTGACATGAACGGAACATGGACGATTCAATCCTACGACCGTACCGGCCGCCTTCTCCACTCCAGGGTCAGGTCTTGAATTACGACATTTTTTCTCGACTAATGACTCGACTTATCGTTGCATAATGGAGATTAAGATAATCTGCGATTTCCTTCATTGAGTATCCGTGCTGGAAATACGCTCTAATCACAGCCTGATTCCGATCTGATTTTGATTTCATTTCATTGAATATACTATCCAGGTCTGGTCGTCCGACAAAGCGCTGCGATCGTGGAATTTCCTTCCATTTTTTCTTTTCACCTAAAAGCTGACCAACATGCCGTACAAAATCTTTACCTCCCAGTATCGGTCCTTTCATCTTCTTTTCCAGTTCTATCGTACCCGTTTTCATTCCCTCTTGAACAAAAGTTCGGAAACGACTCTGCGCTTCCTCAGGAGTCTTCCCTCCCATAACCTGTAATATCCAATGCGTAGTGAGCCAAACTGGAAAAGAACCTTTGCCTACCATAGCTCGAAAGCTGCTCCATCTCCATGCTTCTGGCTCCTCAACTAGTTTGGCCCGGACAGGGTTTAGAACAATATAACGGCTGACTTCAAGAAGGTACGCATTTTTATCGATGAGGCATGCCTTAAACCGACCCTGAAAAACTGGCCCGACTCTTTCATATCTGCGGTTGAATCCTTGCCCATACACACCATTAATATGTCTTATAGCTCTTGAAATGTTGGCTTCAGGTGTTTCAATAAGCAGATGGTAGTGATTATCCATCAGACAATACGCATGGATCAGAAAGTTAAAACGTTCTACGGCTGTTTCGAGAACGTAAAGGAAGCGTTTTCGATCTTTATCGTCCAAAAAGATAGGTTCTTTTGCTACACCTCTTGAAAAAACGTGATAAACCGCACCTGGATATTCAACACGTAAAGGTCTCGCCATGCCGACATTTTATCATAAATGTTGCATTTCAAGACCTGACCCCAATTCAGGGCTGGGCTTCCTGGACTACGCCTTCCGCGATGACGATTTCGACCCGGCGGTTTTTGGCTCTTCCTTCATCGGTGGCGTTGTCAGCCCGTGGCCTTTCCATGCCGTAGCCGGCCGCGATCATGCGTCCGGCATCCACTCCCTGCTCCTTCAGGAATTGAAGAACCGAGTCGGCCCGCTGCTCCGAAAGCTTCAGGTTGTACTCCTTTGTGCCGATGGAATCCGTGTGACCTTCGACTCTGAGGTTCAATTCCGGCATGATGATAAGGATCCCGGCCAGTTTGGCCAGAGTAATTTTTGCAGGGTCCTTCAGCGTAGCCTTATTGAAATCGAAGAGGATATCCGGCAGGTTGACGATAAGCCCGCGTGCGGACTGGTTCGTGTCGGCCACCATCTTCAGTGCACCCTCCAGACGTTGAGAGAGCTTCGCTTTCTCTTCTTTCAGGGAGTTCATCCGTTCTTCAAGGTTGACCATGGAGGCCTCGAGGTCCGCTTTCTGTGACTCGAGTTCCGCCTTGGATTCCCGAAGCTGCTCCATGGCAAGCCCGATGGAAGCTTGTTCTTCCTTCAAATTATTTACGGCGGCCTGTGCCTCGGTAACTCGCTCGGCAAGGCTTTCGCGCTCTTCCCGGACACTCTGGATCTCCCGGCTCAGGTTGGACATGTCCTCAAGCAATTGAGCCTTCTGCTGTTCCGCGGTTTCCCGGGCCGCCTGGGCTTGCTCCACCTTGCTCTGCAGGGCTTCCATTTCCGCCCTGCGCCGTGCGATTTCTTCGGCGAGGCGTTCGGCTTCGATCTTACGTTCCGTAATTCGAATCGCTTCGGAACTCAAGGCCACACTCCTGCGTGCGTAGTCCACCATCCCCTTCCGGTTTCTTTTTTCTTTGGATAATCCCCGGGCCTGGGCCAGGGTGATCTTCGCGTCCCTCATAATATCGCTGGCGTAGGTGAGCGCATCGTTCTCCTCTGCCAGTGCGTAAGTTTTTTCCGCCTGCATCAGTTCGAGGGGCATGTCTCCCTTGTATTCAAAGTGAGCGATGCTCTCCAGGTCATGATCCGGCGCGGGCGCAAATCCGCTGAAAATAAACGTTGAGTTGGAGGCTCGCTTGTTGTCAGCGGGTTCCGAGGTGTGCAGGAGAAGTTCCGAAGGTTGAGTTACGAGAAAGTGGGTCTCAGCCGTCACAATCATGGCAAAATTCTTCTGTCCGGTGGAATACTCGGCCTTTCCGCTTCCCTCGTCGATGTAAAGCTCCCCGAGATTTTCCGCAATTCCATCCCTCGTCACGGCCCAGAGAACGTACGCCGTAACATCCCCTCCGAAGAGAACCGGGGCTTTCATGTCCTTGAACTGCAGTTCTATCCTTGCCTGCCCCTGCTCGTAGGTCACCTCGGCTTCCAGTTGACCGTTGGGCGCTCGGTCAGTGTGAGTGAAAGGAATATCAACATCGACCTTTTCCGGGTATTGTACCGCCGTGAGTTTCACGTCCAGGGCAAAACCGGAAACCGCCAGTATAAGGGCAAACATCATGGAAAACATGACACGTAGATAGAATTGCATTTCGACCTCCTCAGGGAGATAGTTTCACAATGGTGCAAAAGGCTGTATTTGTCAATGGGAGAGTTTCACAAATTCTCCCACCTGGCATACGAATCAGGACCAGGAGGTTCCCATCGGCCCGACAGCCGTTTCTACCGCCTCCAGGACCGAGCAGTCTCTGACAGCCGCCATCATATTGTTATGATCCGTAAAGAGCGGGCGGTCCACATCGAGGTGTTCCACGACCTTTCGAATGGCGGAATGGGCGGCACGGGTTCCCTTTCCGGGATCGAATTCCCGGAAGTCCAGGCCCTGGGCCGCGGCAATGAACTCAATCCCCAGGACACCTCGTGCATTATCCAGGATCTGCAAAGTCTTCAGCGCCGCATTCATGCCCATGGAAACAAAGTCTTCCTGGTCGGCTGCTGCCGGAATCGACTGGACGTAGGAAGGATTGGAAAGAATCCTCTGCTCCACGATCATCATGTCGGCCGTGTACTGGCTCAACATGTGGCCGGAGAACATACCGGCTCCCTTTGTAAGGAAGGCCGGGAGGCCGACGGACAGGGCCGGGTTCAGCAGGCGGTTGAGGCGGCGTTCCGACAGGACCGAGATCATCGTGATTCCCGCACCCGCGACATCAAGCGGCATCGAGATGGGGGTCCCCTGGAAATTGGCGCCTGTAAGGACCCGATCTTCGTCGGGCAGAAAGATGGGGTTGTCCGCCACGCCGTTCAGTTCGATCTCAAACTGCTTCCTCGTGTAGGCCATCTGATCCCGGACCGCGCCGATGACCTGCGGCGTGGAGCGCATAGAGTAGGCATCCTGCACCTTGACCTTGAGCTTCCCCGTCTGCAGGTCCGATCCTTCGATCACCTTCCGGATATTGGCTGCCGTGGTCTGCGCTCCATGAAACCCTCTCAGCTGATGGAGTTTCGGATCGTAGGGTTTCAGGTTGGCCAGGAGAGCCTCCAGGCTCATCGCGGCAGCGATTTCGGCCTGGGCGATCCACCGTTCCATATCGTAAAGGAGAAGACAACCGATTCCAGTGATGAGGTTGGAGCCGTTAATGGCCGCCAGGCCATCCCTGGCCCGCAGGCCCGGAACCGGGATGCCGGCCTTCTCCATCGCCGACCGGGTGGCCATCCTCTCCCCCTCGTAGAAGGCTTCCCCCTCCCCCATCAGGCTCAGGGCAATCTGACTCATGGGAGAAAGATCCCCGCACGCACCCACGCTTCCCTTCCGGCATACAACGGGAGTCACACCCCGATTCAGCATATCGATATAGGTTTTCGTAATCTCCGGCCTGCACCCGGAGTGGCCAATGGCATGGACATTGATACGGGACAGCATGGCCGCCCGCACGTGTTCGATGGGACACGGCTCCCCGATTCCTGCGGCATGGTTGTAAATCAGATACTTCTGAAACTCCATCACCTGCTCATCGGAAAGGACCACTTCGGAGAACTCTCCGATGCCCGTATTGACACCGTACATGATCTCCCTTGCTTCAACCTTACGGTCCAGCAGACCCCGGCAGTACTTGATTCGATCCAGAGCCGTCTCATCCAATACAACCTCTTCGCCGTGCCTTGCAACACGAACGACCGCTTCAATGGTCAGGTCTTTCCCCGTGATCCTTACTGACATGTGCAGCCTCCTGGAGCGAGATTGTGAATTCTGTAACGATCTATCATAGAACCCGTCCTCCGGGCTGTCAAGAACGATCGGAATCTGTGGCCGGCGGCTCCTCTTCGTCTTCCTCGCGAGAATCGGGAGGTGTATATCCCCGGATCATATCGGACGGGCGATCCGCCAGCCGCGTAAACCAGTGCCGGAGATCGGCCGCGGAGAACCCGCTGTCCTCACTTTCCGTTTCCGCACCCCGGGTGATATATCCTGCTTCTTTCCAGTCCCTGGCTTCCCGGGCGAGAAATCCTTTCTCACTCCAGACCCGTGCGTCCCCGATACCAAACCCCAGGGACTTCCATGTCCCGGCGATCGCTGGATCGTCAAAGCCTCCATCGACCCAGGATTGAGCCTCTTCTGCAGTGAATTCGAATGCCTGCCAATATCCTGCGGATTCCGGTGTGAAGCCCCTCGCGTTCCAGATCTCTGCCTCGATATCATCGATCCCTGCCTGAAAATAGGTGAGCACACCGGCATACCTGCCCATACAGAGATCCATATCGTGAACCTGTGACCGAATCGTTCCGGTCAGGGTCATAGACATTTCTTCAAGTTGTTCCAGAAATCCATTGGAAACCGTTTCAAGAGGTGAATGAGTCTCCACAAAGTTTCGAAGCCGGAGAACTTCCTGCTCACAAAGTGCAAGATGCTGACGCCAGCGCAAAGAATCGTGAGAATGTTCGAAATGTTCAGAAAATTCCGCAATCCCCTTCAGATAATGGTAACGGGAATGAATGACCCGGGTCAGCGCCGTCAGAATAGATGCACAGTTTCCGGGGTCCCGGAGAGACTCCAGCCGCTGAAGGATCCTTCGAACTCTGGACGCTTCAGCCACCAGTTCCTTGCGAAGGCGGCCAAAGAGCTCAAGGGTGGTCACTCCCTCCCCTGATGTTTCCGATGGATTCTGATGGGTGAGAATGGTCTTCCCCTGCCAGAGATCTTCGATCCAGAGTTCGACAATCCGGATTACCTTGGTAATGTAGTCCAGATCCATCGACTCCAGAGGGTCTTGCCCCAGTTGTTCCGCCACTCCGGCACAGGCTTCCTTACCCCGGTAGCCCGAGATCAGAATGTTCAGGAAGGCATGGGAGAGCTTCAGATCTTCCAGTGAGGCCTGGCTGGCTCCCCCCGTTTCTTCGGTCTGAATCATGCAGATTCATTGTACTTGATCCATCCGGGCCAGACAACATGTGTATCGGGAGTGGGATCGGTGCGTAAAATGCAGGGTGAGAAAAATTTTTTCTTTTTGATGTCCAAGTTAATGCATCTGAAGACTGAAAGAGGACATTGACAATCCCTCAGATTTACCAGAGCTTATTTCTTTTCTACTCAATATCCTAATTCATTTGACATCCTTCCTACCTCTTTGTAGACTTAATACGAATGGGTATTACGGATATATTTCTGAGAGTCTATCGCACTTTTGCATTTGCTGATCAAGAAGTGCTATGGGTTACTACAACGAAAACATCCTTGGTGATTAAAGAGTTCCTGAATCACTTTCATGGTGCTGTTGTATACATTGAGGACATAGAGGTAACGGACCCAATTAGCACAATTGATCGTTGGTGCACGAGGAAGAACCTTGCATCTATAGTGAATTTCTCAATCTTCTATCAAGACCGGAAAATCCTGCAATTTCATGATGACTCACGCCAAATGGCTGTCTCAAGAGAAGCCTTTGATCTAGTCACAGAATTAGCTTTAAAGAGGTGGATTCGTTATGAGTGGATCAAAGGTCGGATATAAAAATTAAGAAGGTGAAGAACATTTTAATTCCAGAAACAGACACCATAATTGGAGTTATAGATAATTTGCTCACTTGAGAGCCTCATAGAGGTTATTTTCCTGCCCCTCTGTTATTCCCCTTATCGGAGACAACTTGGTCTACTGTCCATTACCCACTTACAGACATGAGGTCTTTTCCCGACTCTCTTAATGCCCAGTTGTCAATTCCATCTGGCTCGTGATCACTGCCAAGGCCCACGAGAATATAGGAATCCCCTTTTGACTGGTACAGATACTCATATCCCCAGCCATCTAAGAGTTCTGCACGTCCGAATTCCTCGAACATACTTTGCAGTTCAATATACACAATGTTATTCTTAAGCAATGACCGAACAGGAGTACAAAGACGCCATAGCCAAATTGATGCTCGACATAAGCGTTGAAGTTCCTCTAGAAGCGATTAGGCTTATTGACATTGCAGTGCAAAAGCATCCGGAATCAGCATCCCTGTGGCAGCAAAGGGCTCATCTCATTCTACTTGGCCCAGAAGAGACTCCTTACTCTTTAGATGAGGCACTCAATTGCTACCTGAGAGCACTCGAACTTGATCCTATGAATGTTGAAGTTGTCGAAGATATTGCCCACTTTCACAGCGCAGTTATGGATAATGAAATTGAAGCTCAGAAATGGTTCGAGAAGTCGAAACAAATGAGGAAAAATAGAAATTAGATGGCCCATCATTGAGCGTTCAAGGTTTTTCTCATGATCGTTTTTGGACTTTGTCGCTCATACAGCTTAATAATACTTCTTTTGATCTTAGGTTCAAGTTCCGCTGTCTTCGCTACCAATTATTCCGTTTTTTCAATCATATTTGATTAACCGTTTTCTCGCGCTTTGTATTAGCCCTATGTCTTTTTATGTTCATCTTCCACTCTTTTCATCCATTTTATTAATCTGGATTTTGCGAATATAAATCTTATAAAATACATGTGATATAAAGTAACATATTTAAATTTAGCATATTTTCCATATTTGAAAACGTGATACTTTAACAACAAATCTTTTGCCTCTTGAGAGAGTGGTTCTTGGGGCATATTCAAGTTTAAATGCTCATTTCTGAATAGCATGATCGCCTCTAATAGGGCCAATTCAAATATGGCATGTCCATGCAAATAAAAATATATAATATCAAGAATTCTAAACCACTTACCTATAAAGGAATCAGAATAAGAATAATGAATAGCGCAATAAAAGGATTCATAAATATATACATGAAGTTCACGTTTATTCTGGTTTACTGTACCATCTGGAAAATAAGTGCAACTGCTAAAATGTTCTTGTTTCACGCATGGATTTCTTGGGCCGTTATCATGAAAAATAATAAGATCCAAATCCATTATAATAGTACTGTCGATTTTTTGTAATAGAAAGTCGAGCAAAGCATTTGTATAACCGACTAGAGGCAAAAAGAAATATGTGTCCGCAAATGTGAGGACTACTGGACAAGTGACACGTTCGTGAGC
Organism: Thermoanaerobaculia bacterium; assembly: GCA_035593605.1. NCBI lineage: Bacteria > Pseudomonadati > Acidobacteriota > Thermoanaerobaculia > Thermoanaerobaculia bacterium. The sequence continues at coordinate 22,056 of DAOSWS010000017.1, forward strand.
AGAATAGTACACATTTGATTGCCCCATATCGATACCTCATATTATCTATTAGGTCGATCTCCAATATCAACCCCTGTTTCTTTGTCAATGTTTTCAAGGCAGCATGGAAGGCCCTCTTGTCGTCTAACAACCAATTGCAGATGTGTCATCCCCTCTCCATCCAAGAGCAGATCCATCCCCCTGGCGATCCAATTCCACCTTGTCCGCTTGAATCGTACGTACATTCATTATTGGTACTGATTCTTTCTTTTCTTATCTATTATTCTCTGTTTCCTTACGTTAGGCTGGTTCAGTCTCTGTGATGTTCTCCCGTATTTCTCATTCTTTCCCCTGTGTTACTGCACAATTTACTGCACAATCGAAGATCATACACTGACATCGCGGACAGCCTCCTCTTCCCCAGTTCTGTGTTACGATGGACCCAAATCCTGGTCGGTTATCGGGGAGCAGGTCAATATGGAAGACTTAGGATATGCTCCAGTTGGGATGAGAACATGAAGAACGTAATTATTTTCTTCTGCTGTGGCTTATTTCTTTCCTTATCACTCTATCCTGCAGACTGCCCAGAGGTACTTCGTCGGTGGCCTTTCGGTCCATCGTATTCCGTAGGTGTAGATGGCAATATTGCATATTTCGGGAGTGGTGCCTCCATAATCGCGGCAGATGTCACCGACCCTCAATATCCAATACAACTGTCTTATATTCCGGTAGATGGCATCGTCACTGATATTGAAATTTCAGGCTCCTATTTAATTGCAGCCATTGACTACAAGGGAGTAGTCATTGTAGACATTTCCAACCCGGAGCAGCCTGTTCTCGTTGGAAGGATGCAGACCGCACCTTTAGCCAGTGCTATCGATGTCAAAGGAGAGTACATCTATCTGGCGAATTACATGAACGGACTTCGTATTATTGACTGGAGCGATCCAACAAACCCCTTTGAAACAGGGCATTATGATCTTGTGGGTTATGAAGATGTCTCTGATGTGGTTGTCTCAGGTTCCTACGCCTACCTGGCAACATCCTATCCCGGACTACTGATCCTGGACATCTCTGATCCATCGCAACCGCAAGAAGTCGGGAGCTACCAAGAATTTGTATGTAAGGGTATCGCAAAAAGCGGTGACATAATCATCATGGCGTTTGGATGGAAGGGATTACGCTTCATCGATGTTTCCGATCCGACAAATCCCGTGGAGGTGAGTGCCTATTCACCTGACGCATACGTAAATAATGTCTCAGTGATGAATAACACAGTCCTGTTTACCGATCATTATCTTATGGTTCTGGACATCTCAGACCCCCATGCACCTGTGATTGTAGGGAGTTCCAGTGAAACATATAGAGCGGAAGATATTGTTGTCTCCGACAATAAAGCATTCATTGCTGCAAGCAGTTTAGGTCTGCGAATATTTGATCTATCAGAGATCACATATCCTTGTGAAGTAGGATTTTACGACGAAATTGATGCAACCGTAGCTATAAAGGTGTCAGGAAACATCGGCTATGTGGCATCATACGGCGGATTACATACAGTGGATATCACCGAAACAGAAAGACCAAATTATCTGGGTACCGTACCATTTGCATCTTATGGCACATGCAACAGTATTGAGGTCGTAGAAAACCTTGCGTATGTGGCAGCTTACGATGCGGGACTACAGATCGTTGACGTAAGTGATCCTGAAAATCCCATGGTAATCGGCAGTTATAGTACGGAGGGAAAAGCATCCGGGGTAGTGGTAAGCGGTGAGTACGCCTTTATCTCAGACTTCAACTATGGGTTGCGGGTTATCAGCATAGCAGACCCGACAAACCCAGAAGAGGTTGCAACGTACAGTACGTCCGGGGGCTGTCGAAACGTAACTTTGGATGGGAATGTAATCTACCTATCGAATGGTTACAACGGAGTCAACATCATCGACATCTCTGATCCTCACAGCCCAAGAAGTTTGGGACGATTAAGTGTTGCATACGCGTATGATGTTGCATGTTCGGGTCCTTACGCTTACGCAGCTATTGGTTATCCTCTAATGAATCGATCGCGCTCCCCATTTAGGAATAAAGATGATTACGGTGGATCACTAAGGATATATGATGTCTCCAATCCAGCTGAACCGATCTATGTCGGTCAATACAGGTTAAAAGGTCAGGCGGTGAGAGTGGAAGTCTCCGGGGATTATGCGTTGGTATCAGTAAATCCACCAGCCGGTATCTGGGATGGGGGTTCAATTGATGAATATAATGGGATGAGTATTCTCAATGTTACTGATCCATCCTATCCAGTGGAAATGGCGTTCTACACTTCGCCAGGAGTTCCCTATGATGTTACTGTGCATAATGATACTATCATTCTGGCAGAAGGAAGATCAGGATTTGAATTCTTAAGTATATCCGGTTGCACGGATCGTGAGAGAGAACATACTAGACCATTCGATGGACCATAATTTGAAAATTCAACCTCTTGTCATTCGACAACCAATTGCAGATGTGTCATCCCCTCTCCATCCAAGAGTAGATTCATCCCCCTGGCGATCCAATTCCGCCTTGCCCGCTTGAATGGTACACTCATAACAGAGCAGATCGGAGGAGGATTCAATGAAAAAGCTCATAAGCTTCAGTCTTGCTATTCTCGGTTTTTCCTGTCTGATCATGGGACAGGCAGAAGTGAAGGGAACCATTGTTTCCGCAGGACTTTTCAAGAACGGGATCGCCCTTATCACGATGGAGGCTAAACTGCCGGGAAACGGGTCATTTTATCTCTCCCCGATCCCCGAGCCCCTCCACGCAACCCTCTGGGTAGAAGGAGACACCGGGGTCACACTCCGCACCACGACCATGGAGAAGGAAGTCCAGGTGACAGATGGTTCGGCATCCATGACGGGGCGAAAGGTGACGGTCTTTTTTCGAGAGTCGGGTCTATCCCCGATATCAGGTAGGGTTGTTTCCAGCGGAACGTCTCCCGTGCAGCCCTCATGGAGTCGCGACTATTCAGCAAATTCCTACCTGTATTCCAGCCACTATCCGTCTCCACAATCTTCGGTTCCATCCTTACCCTTCATTCTTGAAACCGACCGGGGGCAGGTCAGGATTGACCCCTCTGTCGTAGCCTACACAGAGATTTCCGATCCTGTTCGAACGGTAAGGCGTTCCATTCCAGTGCTGGAAATCTCGGCTTCGGATGAAAAGAAATCTCCGCTCCCGGTCCGGCTTCACTATCTTACCCGGGGATTGTCCTGGGCCCCTGCCTACCGGGTGGATGTAACCGATCCAAAAACTCTGACAATCGAACAGACGGCCGTGATTCGGAATGAACTGAGCGACCTGGACAACACGGAACTCCTTCTCATATCCGGTTTCCCGAACATATCCTTCGGCCACGTGATATCCCCCCTTGTTCCTTCGAACTCCCTGTCAGATTTTTTTAATCAGCTTAACCGGCGTATTACTCCAGGCCATGCAGTTACATCCAACGTCATGACACAGCAGATCGCTCTACCCGATACGTCTTCGTCGGGAGCCTTCGATCCTTCGGCCGGGCTTTCCGGGGATGGACCCGACATCCATTATCAACCCGCAGGGAAGCGGTCTCTCCGCACGGGGGAAGCGCTCTTTCTTACGACCGCAATCGGAAGGGCTTCCTACGAGCGTATCGTGGAGTGGACCATTCCGGACACCCGCAGGGCTGACGGACGAACAATCGAGGAATACCAGCGGCGGGATGATCCCGATGCCTATCAGGATTCTGCGTGGGATGCCCTGATTTTCAACAATCCTCTCCCCTTTCCGATGACGACAGCTCCCGCTGCCATCATAGCCGGAGATCGATTTCTCGGACAGCAGGTCTCAACGTGGGTCAATCCCGGCGATGAGACCACGTTCCATATCACAAAGGCGTTGAGCATCAAGACCCGGACCACGGAGACCGAGGAAGAGGGAACGCGGGAGGTGATTTACATTGGCGGCGATGATTTCCGGCGAACTTCTGTGAAGGGGACCCTTATCCTTGAAAATCGCAGAAACCGTGACGCTCGGGTTGTGATCCGGCGGAGATTTTCCGGCGATCTTCTGGAGGCAGAGGAAAATCCCTCCATCACCCTGCGTGAAGAAGGTGTATGGTCCGTCAACAAACGGAACGAACTGACCTGGGATCTTGTTGTGCCGGCCGGTAAATCGATAACGTTGGGCTACCGCTACTCGGTCCTCGTCGACGTTTAGGCAAAAAAACGTCTGTCAGGGTTGGATAATCCGGGACTCTGTGGAAGCGTGATACACGATTTCCGCCTCTTCACGGAGCCGGAGGATGTGGTCCTGGATTGCCTTTCGGGTCCGTTCCTCCCGAATAAAAGTGACGATCTTATCTCTACCTTCTTCGAATGAGAGGTCGCGGGGTGCCATTTCATCCGTTTTTGTAATGATGTGATATCCAAACCGGGTTGAGACGATTCCTGAGGTTTCACCGACATTCAATCCAAATGCCGCATCCTCAAAGGCACGAACCATCTGTCCGCGATGGAAGAAGCTCAGGTCACCGCCTTCGGAAGCGCTCGGACAATCCGAGGTACTTCGAGCCAGACCCGCAAAGTCTGTCCCTTCCTCAATTCTTCGCAGAATAGCTTCTGCCTTCTCACGGGCCAATTGTTTCTCTTCCTCCGAATCCTTCTCATCACTTTTTACCAGGATATGGCTGGCTCGAATCTGCTCGGGGAGCTTGAATTCGGCTTTGTTTTCTTCATAAAACGCCTTGACTTCCTCCTCCGTCGGATCCTCTACCTCCCTGGCGATTAAGGCCAGGTAATCCTGAATAAGAAGGTTATCCCGGATCTGCCCGTCGTAGAAATCTCGAGATATTCCTGCTTCCTGAAGAAAGGTTGTCAGCTTTTCGTCGGATCCAATACTTGAAATAATTTCATCCAGAACGGCCTTCATTCTGGAATCCTCTACCTCGAGACCCTCCCGCGCACTGGCTGATTTAAGAAGACGATTCTGGACCAGGGCTTCGATCGCGCGCTGGCGCAGCTGGTCAATTTCCTTTATATCCGGCCGCGCTTTCCCCGAGTGAGCCTGTTCCAGTAGGAAGAGTCGTGTCTGCATTTCGATTTCCTCGAAGGAAATGGGACGGCCGTTGACTTCCATGGCCATCTTTTTAGATTCCTGCTGTTGATTCATGAAAAACCTCCATTTGTTGCAGGGGATGCAATAGTAAGGCAATATCCTGAATCATATAAGGATCGATCCCCCACAGAAAGATACGGTCCCCACTATACCACACGAGCAATCCTGCCCCGGTTTATACTTAAGGCACATCGGGTACCTGTTTCCTGCAGGAAGATCTGAATTTCACCAGGAAGTTTTTCCTGAGATAAGCCAAAAACAACCGCAGTCCAAACCATTTCCTTATTATCGGCTCGGGATAAAGATCGGATCCCCTGTCCGGTTATCCACGACCGAAGCATAGGCAAAGAATGTTCCTCCAGGAGTGGCTGTGGAAATTCTTGCATATCCATTTTCAATATTTTCTGTCGTAACCCGGTTAAATATGTTTGCTTCCTGCCAGTACTCCATGGGCTTGAGCGTAAATTGCACCGTTCCAATCCGTTCACCACTTTCCCGATAGAGCACAGCATCGATAACGATTTGTGACGTTGAGGCATTTACCAGACCGAGATTTGTACGATAATTCTCATCTTTTGACAACTGGATAATTGCCGTTCCAGATGAACCGAAGGGGGTACTTTCTTCCCACCGGACAGGTTGAATGAACTGGCCGTACGTCCCCTCCGTTCCCTGGTCGTTATACGTTCTGGATGTACCCATGATCGGGATCGAAGATTTCATCAGGATGGCACCAAAAACTTCCTGTCTTTCAAAAAACATATTGATGATATCGTTGTATTTTTTAGAAGTTCCGGCATTGACTGTAATCGATTTTGGCACAGCATTGCTGTTGTTCTGTCCAGCTTCAAGGAAATAGGCCTGTATCGACGCCGTATTTGAACCTGGATTGTGAAGAACCAGGTCGGTAACCCAATTTGTACCGTACGCTCCCGCCTTCTTCGCTGAAGCGGGAAAAACGTAATCATAGGTTTGTCCTGCCGATCCTCCGGTGACTGTGATGGATTTTGTTCCCGTATCTGAACCATAATCATTGGTCACATGCAGAGATATCGAGAAGGATCCGGAGTTGCTAAAACTGTGCGTTGGATTTTGAGACGAAGACGTGGAGCCATCACCGAAATTCCACGACCACGACACGGGGGAGCCAGTAGAATGGTCAGTGAATGTGACGCTCTGGCCCACATTCGGAATGGAGGGCGTCCAGGAAAAATCCGCGACGGGCGCTTCACCGGAACCACCTCCGCAGGATTGGACATCCAGGATATACACACCTGCAGATCCATCCGCTACCGCCGCGTGGGAAGAATCGGCGGACACCCAGAAGTTGTCCCCCGTAGAATCGTAATGTCCCAATTCAACGGGTGAAGAAGGATCACTGACATCGAGAACCCAGAGTCCCTTCTTGCTTACGGCCACATAGGCCGTATTCTGGTGGAGAAAAACGTTCCTGGCTGATCCGGTCGTAGAAAAATACCCCTTCAGCTTCGGGGAGGTTGGTGAGGCAACATCATATATCGACAGCCCGCTGGCACCGTCCGCCACGTATGCCAGGTTGTTCGAAACTACGATATCAAGGGCCATTCCCCTCGTCTGAAAGGATGTCATGGCCAAAACATTTGCCGGGTTTGCGATATTGATGACAACGACTTTCCCCTTCATGGCGGCCATATCAAAGGTGGCCAGATAGGCATATTGATTCTCTACATCCACACCATTCGGAGGATTCGTATCCAGGCTGTCCACTTCGGCAGGCTGTGAGTTACGAACGTCAAACACCTTGAACCCATGATCCTGGCCTGCCGCATACACATATCCGGATTGATAGGCAATATCCACAAGTCCCCAGGAACTGGAAACAGATCCGGACATTACAGGCTGCTCTGGGCTGGAGATATTTATCACCCGAAGACCGGGGCTGGTTCCCCATTCACCCAGAAAGGCGGTTGTTCCGCTGACATCCAGACTGGCCGCCTGTCCGGCGGTGTTCACCTCCCCCACCTTCACGGGGTTCGCCGGATTTGAAATATCAATGACCCGGAACCCCGCTTCATTGTATGCCGAATAGACATATGTCCCGGAGACAGATACGGCTTTTGCGTAATCAGACCCGGTATACCTGCCCCGATATTCGGGACAATCCTGACGATCGGCGTATATAGCCGATTCACTGCGGGTTTCTCCGTCCGGCGAAGTATAGGCTGATAATGGATCCTCAGAAGCGAAGTGGAAATTCTGGTCCACCAATGTCCTATACCGATCCTCTCGAATCGCGGGGATAAAGATTGGATCCCCGGATTCATTATCCACAACCGAGGCATACGCAAAGTATGCACATCCCTGGGTGGAGCTGGATACGATGGCAAAGGCATCGCTGATCGATTCCGAGGTGATGTCCTCGATAATCCGGTCATCCTGGAGATATTCGTAAGGTTTCAGGGTGATTTCCTTCGAACCGATGAGCGTTCCGGTTCCCCTGTAAAGATCAATATTGACGGTCGTGGTTTTGTCGGACATGCTGGCCAGTCCGATGTTCGTCCTGTAGGCGCTGTTGCTGACAAGCTGCACCAGACGTGCATGGATCGACGTTGTCAGTGCATCATCCCTGGAATATCCGGGGATGTACTGACCATAGGTCCCAAGGTCGGTGACATTGTAAGTTCGCGAGCTTACGGAAAGCGGTGTCGTGCTTTTCAGAAGAATCGATCCCGGAGTTTCTTCTTCCGTGAAAAAATACTGGACCATGTTGGTCATTTTCATTGAACGACCCGACTTGAGAGGAATCGGGATGCCTTCTGAAGTTCGGTTATCCTGCCCATTCTTCAGGAAAAATCCGTACGAGACGTTGTCCGAAGACTGCTCGTTATAGAGAACCACGTCCGTGTACCAGTCGGTCTGGGAGGCTCCGCTCGCCCTGGCACTGGCCGGGATGAGGTATTCGTACGGCATATCCAGATCCAGGGAAACTTTGTCAAGGATGACGTGTGTTGGACTGACGGTCAGGTCGTATGAACCGTTATTTCCCCTGTCCACATTAAGCGTTCCTCCCTTTCCATTGGCCACGGAATACTGGATGCGATCTCCCGCCTGGAGATTCACCCGGTAATAGGTAAGAATGGGAACGGGTTCCATAGTGCGCGTGGTTTCGTTGTACATGCTGCAGGTGTTCATGCTTGAAACCGGTTCAGAACAGGCAGAAGCCGAGATAAAGTCGACGGTAAAGATCGGGCAATTGATATCGGGAAACATACCAAAAGTCGATTCCGCGGCATGAAATCCAAAATTCGTATCGGGGTAAGGTGTCGTCAGAGTTCCGTCCTGGTTGACTGTGAGGATCGAGCCCCCGAACTGATCCTTGATAATCATCGTGCCTAAAGAAAAAACATATTGCATGTTATATATGGTTTCATCGTAATAGTCTGCCAGGATGTTGGCACCCTTCCACGACAGCTCCGTCGCGTAACTGATTGCATTTGAAATTGCGTCTGCGCATCCCCCGCCGTTCAGGATATGGTTATAGATTTCGGTAATGAACATGTTAAAGACCGCATCGTATGTCGACTTTGGGCACATCGTAACCTGGTCCTCAAAAATATTGAACACATTCATGATGGCCGCGGCATTGTTTCCATTCGAAGCATTTTCAACACCGGATATAATCTCCCCCACTGTAACAGCATTTTTTGCCATTTCTATTTTGTTTTTGATCTTTTCCACCGGGCAGGCCAGCGGTGAAACCAGTTCCATAAGGCAGTTCTGAACAGCCTTAAAGTTGGGGGTGACCTCGACAATTTCCTCACGACTGTCGATGGCTTCATTTGTAATAAAATCGATCAGCTCGACATCCACGGCATCTGCGTATATGGGATCCTTCACCATAAAACCCTCTGCCCGAATAAGGGGGCTTGTCACACCAGGCGCAAGGGAAGGAACGGATATGAGGTATTTCCATTTGTCAAAGTAAAGGCGATTCGCATTGGGATACCGGATAAACATCGGTGTATCGTTTCCTGTTCCATGAATATCTACAGAAGATACAGCGACATAGACTCCCCCCCCCGGATAGGTCGAACTTCCAAGATTGGTCACCTTCAGGTCGACGTAGAAAAATTCTCCGGCGCTGATCGGGCTCCCATCATTGACAGAAACATAATAAAGCTTGAGATCGTCGGCCCCACCCCCGCCTGAGGATATTTGCAGGTTGATCGTATACGAACCGGTTCCATGGGTTTGAGTATAGGCATAACAGGATGCGGCTTCGATTATCCAGGTTCCCGTCGCATCCAGGGTTTTGGTCAGCACAGAAGAAATGTTTCCATTCGGTCCATCATCATTGAATTCCCGGACCTCACCCGATGGATCGGAGAGATAGAGAAAAGGATCGAGGTTATTATCGGTTCTCGTCATCGTGATGGTGACCGTATCCCCGATCTTTCCAGAAAAGGAATATCCGTCTGTGAAGAAGTAAGGTCCCCGGTGAGCATCCGTACAGTCTCCAGAGGTCAACACACCGGAAAGGGTCTGGCCGGATGTGATGGTTTGTGTGGAACAGGACATCGTACGTGGTGTTATCCAGTAAAGGGAAAAATCAATCTCGTTGTCGTTTTCATCGATTTCCTCAATAACATTATTGGGGTCCAGGACAAACCTGAAGTTATAATAACCCGGTTCAAGCGTAATTGGGTCCGGTATCCAGGATGCGAAGGAACTTCCTGCCCCGATTAATGCAGTATGACTAATATCTCTATAAAAATCTCCATTTAAATAAATATTAATCTTGAAATCTCTACTCGTTGCTGCATTTCCGTCATTCCCAAAATACATATGGGGAAAGTAGGCACCGTACCCATACCGCATTGGTGGAACCTGGTTTCCAGAGGCTCCAGGATAATCGAAAAAAGCAGCCGCCTCACCCCATGCGGAGGGCGTGTACCAGGTCAGGTTAGGCTTTGCTCCTCCCCCACAACCGGAAAGATCGAGGAGAGTAATGGCGTATGGATAATAAGGTTCAGTGGTAACGATGTAATGTCCGAACATAGAAGCTGCTGAACAATTTGATCCGCATATTGGAGTTGTATCATAGAATCCTATGTAGTTTGGGTTGTCCGGATTTGTTAAATCATAAATGGCGATCCTTGGTTGATCAATTCCATCCCTTAAACTATCTTCTCTCAAGGTTATATAATATTGTGAAACCATTAGGTAATTCTGATTTATCTCTAATTCCTCAATTACATAAGCCCATTGTAAATCGTACGCAAAAGGAAACACATTTTCTAAAGTTGGGTATACAGGGTCTGAGATATCGACGACGGCTATCTTATCTCCAACGACATATGCGCGACTTTCTGAAACCGCCAGCTGACCTCCATTTGTATTGCACGGTGTAATAGATAGTTGTGTCGGATTATCTAAATTCGTAATATCGTGGATTACAATCTGAGACCCCCATATTTCATCCGCTACTAATGTATACAAATAGGATCCAACCAATTTAAAATCATAGTTTATAGTATAAGAAGATCCCCATTCACTCCGTAACCATGGTAAAGAGGGATTACTGAAATCAATAATATAGGTTTTTGTGTAAGTTAGAACATAAACCATATCATTTCTATAAATTATTTCTACACAATCATCTTCTGCCAAATCCTGGAAAATATATTCACCAATCTTATAAGGATTAATGGATGTAAAGTCGATCAAGTAAATACGACCGACTTCCCAATTATTTCCCCATCCATACCAAGCTACTCGATTAGAATCAACATCAATTTTCGGAAACCAATTAGACCCTTCAGTCTGATAAGATGATGAAAAAATGAGTTGATTGGATGAAATGTTATATTTTTCTATAACGTTTGGTTGATCAGCAATAAATACAACATTCTCATTCTGCATCACTATAGCTAATGAATTATCTGAATACTCCATTGTAGACAGCAACTCAGGGCAGTCCTGCGCCAATAATCCCATGGTAGTGATGCACAACATCACCATCATCCCAATCCATTGTCGGTTCATAGACCCTCCTGAAGGCATCATACTATGGGAAAATCTTGTCCGTCAATCTAAATTATCTTCTTTATTATGTAATAGTTAGTGGATCAGCGGAGGATCAGGGAACGGAGGGTCTGAAGGGAGTCGGTTTCCCTGTCTCCCGGGAGGGGAAAGGCATCCCGGATCGTGTCCGCCGCCAGGTTACCCGCCGTGAAGGCTTCGTACATGCGGTGGGCCGTCCAGTTGCCCAGAAGCATGCTGACCCGGTATCCCTGCTCCGCATCGCGTCGATTGGCCTCGGCGCTATCGTAGGGAGATCTTCCTTCTCCGTGTACCATGAACCGCCAGTACAAACCGGCAAGACGATTGCCGCGGCGGAGAGGCTTCAGCTTCCGGGTCGATCTTCGATCTCCTTCCCGCGCCAGCTTGTCCTGCGTATCCTCCGGAGCTTCCAGACGGTAAAGTGGATTGATGATCCGCGTCGCGAAATATCCCTCTGCCAGATAGAGGACCCGCCGGAAAAAGTACCCGGATCGATAGAAGTGCCGGGTCTTATACCCGTGGTGATGGCACAGGAGGGCCCGGACAATTTCCGCGGTCGCATAGTTCAGATTGAGGTTGGGGAGGTACATAATGTCCTCCCCCGGCACGTAGAAGGACCGGTGTTCCTGGAGAAGATGAAAGAAGGGATAACTCTGAAAAATATTCAGAAGTGGAGGAAGAAAATCGATATCCTCCATGACGGAAATATCCAGCTGATCGGGATCAACAGGGCGAACACCAAAAAAACCGGCGAGATGAGTCGTCAGCATCGTCACCTGGTGATCGTATTCCAGGCCTTCCCCATTGCTCTCTCCAAGCTCCCGACTTAGCAGCTCTTCGGAATTTTGAACCCAGTTCAGGTAGGATTCCATCTTGACCCAGGGAGGGGTGTTAAAGAGACAGTAGCGATTCTGTCCCAGGTCCACGGCTTCCAGGCTGTCCGACTCGCCTCGATCCATCTCTTTGAGGTAGATCGTCTCCGAGTTCTGATAGATCGTGATGGAAGGCGGAGCCTCGGGATCCAGAGCCTGGACACGGGCGGGAAGGTGCGTGGGCGCAAGATGGAGGTCCCCGACGATCACAACAATGGGCTGACCGTCTCGTTCCTTCAGACGGGAAGCGACAATTCGGGCAAAGTGTTCGTCTCTCTGTTCCAGAGAGGCGTTCTGTTTGAGGTTCATCCCGATGACACGCAATCCATGCTGACGGGCAAGATTCAAAATATCGCGGTAGTGGTACCACCGGAACCCCCAGGACTGCTGGTACCGAATTTCCTGGAGGAATGATTCTTCATCGATCGTTCCATCCAGAAAGGCGTCGAGGATTCGCTGATCCGCCGAAGCAAACATCTCCATGAGGAGAATCGGCGCGTTCCAGTGTTCCAGGATCGAGGTCAGCACCTGCAGATGGGAAGTCTGGGATCGGGGCAGTGTGTGGAAGTCCCCGAGGTAGATCAGGGGAAATCCAGGAACGTGCTGGAGGACCCAATCCGCACTGCACCGCTTGTATTTTGCCACACGAAACAGCCGTTTGTAGGCGGCATAGTAGCGCTCAATCGCCTCCGGCCTGGGGCCCAGAACTTCCCGAATTTCCCGCTTAATACTTCTAAGGAGCGTCTTTCTCCAGAGGGCCAGGTCCTTGGGTTTGGCGACCATGAAGATATGATAGCAGGAATGATCGAGAAACGGCTACGAGGTTTTTGAAGCCCGGTACCCGGCTTCCTGTACGGCTCTGACCAACTCTTCAGCATCAAAATCCCCGGTCACGGTTGCCTGTCCCTCTCGCAGATCGACTGATACAGTCTCGACTCCGTTTACCTTGCGAATGGCCCGGTTCACGGTACTGACGCATCCCTGACAGGTCATTCCCTGAATGGAAAATTCTTGACCGTTTTCAACATCGACCGGCATGGCCATCGAGCTCCGGTGCGGAATATAGGCTCGCAGGAGCAGAGGGAGGAGAATAAGGGAGGAAATCAGACCGATGTGAAGAGGTAAATGTTCACCCGCTCCGTGGAGCATTTCCGAACCGGTCCCCGACGCCACCCAGATCGCATCGAAGAGCAGACCCATGGCGGTGGAGAATATAACAATCATGGTCAGATACATGGCGAACTGCTTCTTCCCCATCTCTTTCCAGACAAAAGCGGCATTGACCGTATTGGTCGCAGGGCCGGCGATCAGGAACGTCAGAGCTGCTCCCGGCAGGAGTCCTTTCCAGATCAGCGCCGCGGCAATGGGAATGGAGCCGGTGGCGCATACATAGATGGGTACCGAGATGAGGAGCATCAGGGGGTAGGCTACCCAGGGGTCGGACAGGTATTGCTGACCGAAATCGGCGGGGATGATGGCGGAAATCAGCCCACCCAGGAGAATCCCGGCAATCAGCCATCGACCCAGCTCTTCGGGAAGGGTGAGAAACCCATAGGTGAAGACCTCACGGATTTTGTGCCCTGTGGATTTTGTCGGAGCAACGACAGGAGGAAGATCGACGGCCGGCTCCCTTTCCACGAAGAGGCTGGCCAGACCGATCAGAATGCCGCCGAGCAGGGCGGCAAGGGGTCGAAAGACCGCGAAGAGTGCGCCAAGGAATGCATAGGTGGCCAGAATGGAGTCGACACCGGTTACCGGCGTCGCAAAGAGAAAGGAGAGTACGGAAGCCTTGGAGGCTCCCTCCCGACGCAGAGATGCGGCCAGGGGAATCACCCCGCAGGAACAGATCGGGAGGGGAATCCCGAGAATCACCGATTTGAGTACCTTGATAAACCCCGGTCCGCCCAGATGGCGTCGGATGGTTTCCTTTCCGATAAAGACATGGATCAGCCCTGCAAAAAAGAAACCCAGGATCAGAAAGGGGCTGACCTCACAGAAGAGATGCCAGGATTCCCGGAGAAAATCGAGTAAGAGGTTACGGATCATCGACCAGGAGCTCTTCCGCTAACGCCGTGGAAAGGCGGACAAACTCCTGGATAACTTCATCGGCACTGCAGTCTCGAAGAGATTTCCAGAAGGAGGTATCGACAAAGTAATTAACCTCAGGGTCATCGTCAATGAAATCGACGTCCTGGTTGCGAAGTTCATAGTCATAATCTTCCAACAGGGCAACCACCCCTCCATATTCCTTCCAGAAGAGACCCACGGCATCTTCTTCCGTCTTCGAATGGTAATAGGGCCTCATGGTAATGGTGATGTGGCGGGCCAGGTGAGTCTCCGTCTTCTCGTTGACAACAAGAGTCATCCTGGGAATGAAATAGACGGCAAGGTGAAGATCCCCGATGTGAGGGACCAGTTTAATTTCTTCATTTTCCAGCATCCTCCCCTCGACATCGGACGGATCGACTTCCACCCAGCGGCCTTTCTTTCTATGGTAGGCCTCACTTCCACCCAGTTGGATCTGCCAGGAATCAGGAACATCCAGTGCTAACAGGGCTTCTCGAAAGGCGTTGACCCAGTCCATGGTTACCTCCTAGGGCAGGATAAATACAGGTCGGATATCGACCGGAATATCCTTCAGTCGCTCCAAGTCTTTCTTCATCTGCGGGGTAAGGTGGCCGTACTTTTTCAGAAGATCGGCTGCTCCCTGATAATCGCCCTTCGCTTCGACAAGAAGGATCATTTCAAGAAGGCTTTTCAGATGCTCGGGAAAGGTTTCTTCGTTCACGGTATAGTGTCCGCAATCCGACCGCTGAAAAGCACCCTTTTCTTTCAGGTAATTGAATTCCAGGGCCACCCCCTGGCCATGGGCCTCCTCCACGCCGAACCGAATCGAACGGAACATTCCCGCCAGGTAGGTTCTGGGAGATTCGGTCTTCAAAGCTTCCGGGAGAACGCCCTTATCCACGAGATAGAGGACGTTGTACAGTCCCATCACGTCGGCCTTGGCCTCCTCGATGGCGGGATAGAGTTCCTTGAGTTCCTTGGAAACGGTCGTCTTTTCACCGTTCTTTTCCAGGATTCCAGGTCCCAGCCCGTGGGAAATTTCATGAAAGAGCGTATTGTTGAAGAAGCCTTCCGGGGAGACAGAGGCAGCCTGATCGGGCCAGACCAGCTCTTCGGCGATGGGTTTGAGAATGCCTCTGAACTTGGCCTCGATCACGTTTTTCATCATTACCTTTTTACTGCCCTTCTCCTTCCTCACCTCTTCATCATTGGGCAGGTTGTAAGCGATCGTCTGCACCCCCGCCTTCGTGTCACCCCCGGAGTACACCAGGTTCACGACGCGAATCGGCGACTCGCTTCCCCTCGGCGGCGAGGCGAGTTCTTTGGGCAGAGGCAGGTTGGCTTCCATGTCCTCTAAATGATCTGCCACCATGTCCAGCTTCTTTGACTCCTCCATCTCCACGATGGAGATAAAGGCTTCAAAGGCCGTCTTGTAGGACATCAGGCCGTCCTCATAAACCTCGTAAGGCCCGATGGTGGGATCGATGACGGAGTCACGGATGTCCATCCAGTCCCGTTCCGAAGGCGTGTACTTATCGGTCATAAAGGCACCGGCACGGGAGAGCAGGAAAGATTTCAACGAGGCATTTTTCGTCAGGGCCGCGGCCTCCTTCAGAAGATCGGCGGCATGTGCCAGTTCCTCTTTGAAGGCTTCAGAGTAGGGAATCGCGACAAGCTTATCCCCTTCCCGGCGGACGATCGTGTAGGGATCGATCAGGGCTTCCTTTTCCTCCGGATGGCTTTCCAGATAGGCTTCAAAATCCTCTTTGGTGAGATCGGGAGGATAAAAACCGGCACCGGCAGGTTTCGTCACAGTTCCGATGAAGGGTTCGTCCCCATCCAGGCGGTCCCAGGGCCCGAAGTTCAGCCAGAAATAGTCACGGGTCACCGGGTCGGTGATGCCGGCCAGCCATTCCGGGTTTCTGGGGTCGACCTGCCTGAGGAAGATATCGTCCATGATCCTGGCTGCCTCAACGAGCTTTGCGAGCACGGCATGGTCTTCCTCACTGAGGGCCGCACGGTTCCAGGCAATCTCTACCGGAACATACCGTGCCATCCTGTCAGCGATGGTACGCTCGGGCACGGCGCTGCCCTCTTCGCTCTTCGGCTTGCAGCCTCCCAGGGCCAGGGTCATCATCAAAATCACGAGTACGGAACGCATGGCGGATCCCTCCTTGTGCACGTCTTCACTTCGATGATACCACACAATTCCCGAGCCCCGGCCAACCCCTTCGCACCCCAAATGGCATACTTTTAAATGACTCACATATCACATGATACAATCTCATACTCCTGTATCCCGCCAACCGACTCCTCGACTTCAAGACGTTCAGAGAAGGGCGGTTCTGGGGTACAATAGGGGATCGTTCCAAGGAGGTGAAACGTGAAGTTTTTTCTGGACACGGCGATTGTTGACGAGATTAAAAAGGCTCACGAATGGGGCCTGCTGGACGGCGTAACCACCAACCCTTCCCTGGTAGCCAAGACGGGAAAGAAGTTCCGTGATGTGATCAAGGAGATCTGCGCCGTCACCGACGGTCCAGTGAGCGCGGAAGTTCTGGCGACCACGACCGATGAAATGGTGAAGGAAGCCAAAATTCTTGCCGACATCGCGCCCAATGTGGTTGTAAAGATTCCCTTCACTCCGGATGGCGTGCGAGCCGTCCAACTGCTTTCCTCGCTGGGAATTCCGACCAATGTCACCCTCATCTTCTCCTCCAACCAGGCTCTCCTCGCCGCGAAGGCCGGAGCCAGCTATGTAAGCCCCTTCGTCGGAAGGCTGGACGACATCAACCATGACGGCATGGCCCTCGTGGAGGAAATCCTGAACATCTATGACAATTACGGATTCACAACCGAAGTCCTGGTGGCCTCGATCCGAAATCCAATCCACGTCAAGCGGGCGGCCCTCATGGGCGCCCATGTGTCCACGATGCCCTTCAGCGTCCTGAAACAGCTCTTCAGCCATCCCCTGACCGACAACGGCCTTGACCGCTTTTTGAAAGACTGGAAGGAGTCCAAGCTCGAATGGTAACGATCACCACCCCTTCCATTGATTTTCCTTTGCCGGAGAAGGCGCTTGACGGACTCTTTCACGCGGACCGTCCCTACCTTCGTGTAGCCCGGGAGCGTCAGGGACTCGAGGAAATCCGTGATTTTTCCGCGCACGCTCCTCAATCTTCCCGGATCCTGGTCCTGGGAATGGGCGGATCGATCCTGGGTACCCGGGCGATTGCGACGTATCTTGGAAAGGAAGACCGCTTTTTCTTCGTGGACAACCTCGATTCAAAGCTCTTCAGGGAAGCGGAGCGGCTGATCCGGTCGGAGCCGGTCATCCTGGTGCCCATTTCCAAGAGCGGGGGGACCCTGGAAACCCTCTCCATGCTCTCTTTCCTCTACCCCATCCTGGAGGAAGTCCGGGGAAATGAAGCCCCTTCACGTGTGGCGGTTGTCACGGCAAAACCTTCCGGGACCCTGGGTGCGTGGGCCTCGGAAAGAAAGATCCGGATCATACCCATGCCCGAGGACCTGTCGGGACGATTCTCGGTCTTTTCCTCCGTAGGATCCCTGCCCCTTCACCTGGCGGGCATCGATCCCCTGCCCCTGCTGGACGGCGCCCTGGCGACGTGCAACACCCTGGAAACGTCGCCTGGAAGGGAATACTTCCTGAAATGCCTTGCCGTGCTCCTTTCCCGTCCGCACACTCCCCTGACCCTCTTTACGTATGGAGCTCATCTTGCCCCGACGGCGGCCTGGTTCTGTCAGCTATGGGCTGAATCTCTGGGAAAAGACGCGAAATTCGGCCAGTTTCCCTCCCCTGCCCGGGGCACCGCAGATCAGCATTCGGTCCTTCAGATGATCCTGGATGTTCCTGAGGCGACCACAACGTGGGTCTGGTACGCTCCGGAAGACCATTCACCCCGGGTGGGTGATGCTTCCCTGAACCTTCCCGATCTATCTGTCTCCGACTACCTGGGGGCAGCCGCACGCGGCCTCTATGCGGCATTGGAAGAGAGAAAGGTCAACCGTCTCTTTCTGCAAACGAAGGCCAACGACCGGTCCACGATCGGCGGACTGCTGATGACGCTGATGTGCCTCACCCATGCCGCCTCGCTCCATTTGGGTGTATCCACATTCGATCAACCCGCCGTGGAACTGGCCAAACGCTTCACGAAGGAAAACGTGGCGGCCCTGACCCGGAAATAGCGTTCCGATTAGCGGATCTGCTTACAATTCCTTTGGATCCTCAGTTGAATTGATATAGATCGTCTGCGTGGGGAATGCAAACTCGATACCTTCCGCTTTAAAGTTTTCCATCAACGCCAGGTTGATGGCCTGTTGGATATTCATGTACTTGGCGTAGTCGTTTCCGTTGACGTAGTAAACCGTCTCGACCTTCAGCGAAGAATCGCCAAAGGAGGCAAAGTGGGAGCGGTCGAACACGGTATCGTCCTGAGACTGGATAATCGACTGGATCGTTCCCGGAATGGCCTTCAGCTTCTCCAGGGGAGTGTCGTACGTGACTCCGATCGTGAAGAGAACCCGGCGCTGCTGCATTCTCTTGTAGTTACGAATCCGGGAACCGGTAAGATCCGAGTTGGAAAAGATGAGCTGTTCGCCGCTCAGGCTTCGTAATCTCGTCGTCTTGATTCCGATGTATTCCACGACTCCCATGTGATCGCCGACGATAATGAAATCACCGACTTCGAAGGGCTGATCAAAAAGAACGGAGAAATAGGAAAAGAGATCTCCCAGAACCGCCTGTGCCGCGAGAGCCACGGCCACACCTCCGATTCCGAGACCGGCGATCACCGTAGAAATCTTAAAGCCCAGGTTATCCAGCAGGAAAACCAGTCCCAGACCCCAGACCATAATTTTCAGGGCAGGCAGGAGTCCGCGGACCTTCCGCTCTCTTTCCTCCCTTCCCGTTTCCTCGCGGTTCACCACAGCCTGGCGGATCATGTATTCAAGCAGGGTTGTGATCGATTTGACCCCGATGAAGGTCAAAAGAAAGATCCCCGCGATATTGATGCCCCGGAGAACCTGCTCATGGAGTTGAAGGGTTCGCAGGGAAAAGTAAAGCAGGCCGACATAAAGCAGAGGCACGACCATCTTTTCCACGAGCTGGATGATGATGTCGTCCAGGGTGGTCTCCGTCCGGGCCGCGAATTTTTTCAGCCGGCTGATCACAATTTTCCTAAGAATGGCGAGAACGAGAATACCGCCCAGAAGCAGGGCCGCCACGATGGCGTAGTCCTTGACGGTGTTCCCCAGAATGGAATACTGCAAAATCGAATTCATCTTTTTTCCTCCTCACGATTCATGCTGCCGCGCCTCCATCGTTCGAGGCTCCGTGCAGATCATCGCTCAGGGTGGTTGTCAGGTATCGGCCGCGAAGGGTCAGCAAACCTTGGTGCATGACGCGCGGCCAATACCATGGTACCACACCTGATTTGGACCTTTTGCCTGCCGGATCATAAGAAACGGGCCCTCTTCCGTTTCTGCTACACTATCTGCAGGATGTCGAAGGAAACACGAAGCACGGCCGCCATTCTCTTTACCGATATTGTCGGTTTTGCGGCGCTGGCTCAGAAGAATGAAGCCCTCGCCCTCGAACTTCTGAATGAGCATAACGTCATTCTGCGATCCGTCTTTCCCCTATACGAAGGAAATGAAGTAAAGACAACCGGAGACGGATTCCTGGTCACCTTTCCCGATCCGCTTCACGCTCTGGAATGTGCCGTTTCCATTCAGGAAAAGCTTCATGAGCGCAACCAGGGCAGGCCGAAAAGCCACCAGATCCTGATTCGTGCCGGAATTCATGTCGGAGAAGTACAATGGCGGGAAAAAGATCTCTTCGGAGACGCCGTCAACGTGGCATCGCGAGTATTCGGCCTGGCCCGCCCCGGAGGGATCTGCATCACCGAGGAGGTGTACAGGTTCGTAAAGCCAGACCTCGATCGAACTATTGTCTGGCTTGGTAAACGCAGGCTGAAAAATATTCAAAAACCCCTTTCCCTGTATAGAATTCTCTTCCCATGGGAGCCGGCCCCCATGCTGCCCCGGACCCTGACCCGGCTCTTTCTTCCCGGCCATCGGTTCAGACGCTACCTGTTCGTGGGCCTCCTGACCTGTCTTCTGGGTCTGTCGGGGCTTTTCGGTTTGAACACCCTCGCCCGGCATTATGAAGTCGCGGGGCCTCTCCGGCTGCCCTCCACATCCCTTGCAGTGCTTCCCTTTACATACCCCGGTAACCCTCCGTCCGAAGCCATCTTCTGCGACAGCATAACCGAGCGGCTCACCCGTACTCTTGGCCGATTGAGCGATCTGCGGGTCATTTCTTGGTCTTCATCCGTGCAGGCTTCATATCAGGAGACAACGTTACCTGCCCTTGCAAAACGTCTCAATGCATCTCTTTTTCTCGAAGGCACGGTTCTCAGGCACGATCAAACCCTGACGCTTACGATACGGATCCATCAGGCGGTTCCAGAACTCCTTATCCATGAATCGACTTACGAAGACACCCGGGACCGTATTCCCCTTCTTCTTCGGCGTATTGCGATGGAAACCGCGGAAGCAATCGGCATAGCCATCCGAAACCTGGAGAAGGACTATTTCCGTTCAGGACAGTCGTCTGAAGCGGGAGTCATGGCTCTCTGCATGGAAGCCAGAAGAGATATTGTGACGTCGACAGAGGAATCCCTCTGGAGAGCCATCGACCACTATCATCGCGCCATGGATATGGATCCCTTTTCCCCGGAACCCGTTGAAGGCATCGCGGAGGCGTACACCAACCTCGTCATTCAAGGGTGGATCGGCCCGCGGGAAGGATGGCCGATTGTCTCTGTCCAGGCCCGAAAAGCCCTGCAGATGGATCCCGGGTCGGCTTCAGCCGTACACAGTTTATCCCTTGCCCGGATGTATTTCGAACATGACTGGATTGCGGCGGAAAGGGGATTTCGCCTCAGCCTTTCCCTTTTCCCCAACAACGCAGATGCCCGCCGAAACCTTGCCGCCTGTCTTTGTGCCCGGGGACAGAGAGAATCCGCTCAGTCTGAAGTCCGGCGCGCTATGTTAATCGACCCTCTTTCCCACGATGGAGTTTTGCAGGAAAGCCATATCTTTTTCTGTTCCAACCGGCCGGAGGAAGCCGTCAGGATGCTCCTGGACCACCTTCCCTCCTGTTCCCATCCAACATCTACATGGAAAGTCCTTGGAAAAGCCTACCTGCTTCTGGATAAGATCCCCGAGGCCCTGGATGCCCTGGACCGGGCGAAAACAGACCCTCCCGATCCCGAGTGGCTGATGTATCGATTCATGGCATTGAACCGGGCCGGAAGAAACCGGGAAGCCAGTCGACTCATGGATGCCCTGCGCGCGGGAAGCGACGACCTGGCCATCGCGAAGGCGGAAGCCTCGGTCAGCAGAATCGAAGTAGCCTTTACTCACCTGGAGCAGGCCATGGAAGAGAATTCCCCGGAGGTGATCTTCCTCGGCGTTGAACCCCTCCTCTCCCCCCTCCGCGGCGATCCCCGCTACATCGACCTCCTGAAGCGCCTCAACCTTATCCAGGATTCGAAAGATTGAGTGAGATCATTATGATTACGGTCCGCGGAACTACCCCCGGAATTACGGAAATAGTAAATAACTCAACAGCAATGAATACAAAAAACAAGGAAATACGATGTCCCGTCCTAGTGCTTGGGTCATGAAGTCAATAAAGTAATGCGAATGAATGATTTGCTTTATACGATACTCTTTCTACCGTGCTTCACAATATCGGGCATTCTGACATTCGATATTGTTTCAAGCATTAGTAATGTACAGAATAATCTCATGTATTATTTGTATTACTATTTATTATTCACTATATTTATAATAGCTATGTTTTATTACACATACCATGTGTATCGTGTAATAGTTGTGAGATCGAAATATTCCAATAATTTATTCATCGAATTATTAATGATTAAATTTATACCATATTTTGTCTACATACTAATCTTGTTTATAATAAAAAATGTTATCTGATTTTTATAGCTTACCTGTAAACCAAGGATCTGCAAAACCCGAGCCAAAACCTGGAGATCTGTTAGTTGGTTCTTTAAAATGTAAATCTGAGATCGGAACTTGGATGTTGATTCTACGTGGAAATGAGGCAATACGTTTACACTTTTCACCTTCAATATTTAGCGCTTTTTTCTACCTTCAACGATAAATATGTGTTATAAACTCACCCATCCGGTCGAGGGCTTCGTCGATCGTGGGGAGTTCCTGGGCGATGTTGAGCCGGATGTAGGGCGACGGCGATGCCATGAAATTCTCTCCCGGAACGACGGCGACCTTCGATGCTTCAAAGAGCCGTACAGCGAACTCGTACCCGTCATCATATCCTTCGGGGAGCCTGGCCCAGAGAAACATGCCTCCCTCCGCGGGGGACACTCGGAATCCAAGTTCACTCAGCCCGTTTTTCAACCGGGTAAAGGAGTGGCGGCAACGTACCCTCAGGTCCCGTGTAAAGGTCTTCAAAGCCCGGGGAAGGGCAAGGTACCGGGCGATCGCCCGCTGAAGCAGGTAGGGCGAGCTGAGGCCCGTGTAGTCGTGGACGGCCCGGAGCCGTTCCATTGTGTCCGCATCGGCGATAATGTACCCGATCCGCCACCCTGTGATGCAGAGGGTCTTGGAAAAGGCGCTGATAAAGAGATGCCCGGGAAACTCCGGGTCGATTGTCGGCCGGGGAGGTTCCCTGAAATAGATGGCTTCATACACGGCGTCATGAAGCACATGTACGTCATGCTGGAGGGATATTTCCCGTAATCGACTCCATTCCTCCCGGGTCCAGATTCGCCCCAGAGGATTCCCGGGGGATGCGACAAGGATAATTTTCACTTCGTGGCGAACCACGAGGTCCTCGACCCGGTCCAGGTCGATGGCAAGTGTGTCCGGATCCACGGGAACTTCGATAAAGGGTCGGGAAAAGATCGACCCCAGCTTCGGGTAGCTCTCATAAAGAGGACTGAAGGAGAGAACTGCCCCCTTCCGTGCAGGATCGGATGCCAGCATCAGAAAGATGAGGGACATGGCCTCGGTGGCTCCATTAACGACCAGGACATGGTCCGGGGTCAGGGGAACCGGCGATTTGTAGAGGCCGGCGATGGATTCCAGGAGGTCAAAGTCTCCGTTCCCGGGGGCGTACTGGTGGACATCGGGTTCTCTCAGGATTTCCCGCAACGACGTCACCAGCTCTTCGGGAGGTGAAAAACCGGGCCTCCCCTGGGCAAGGTTGACACCCCCGTGGCGAATCGCCATCCGGGAGAAGTGGCTGATCAGGGAACCCTTTGGCCGGGGGGGAATCTCCATCATATCGGGTCACACTTCCGTCGTCTCAGGCCGGGCGGGCCGATACCTGTCAATTCTCTTCTGCACCTTCTCCCACGACGGCGTGATCAGGAAACTCTCCTCCAGATTGGCGGCCATCCGGAGAAATTTCCGGAACGGCACGGCAAAGGTCAGGACGTTGTGGGACACGTAGGGCCGGGCCGACACATCGAACATCCCGAGGACACAACGCGGTCTCTCAGCTCTGTTTTCCAGGTAGGGAAAGAGGACTACCGTGCCGCACCCCGCTGCAAAGGGAGTGATGACACCGAATGGGTCCCCCTCATCAAAATTGGCAAGCGTGAAGAGACCGGAAAGAACGTCGGGGGGAGAAAAAAAGACCACCACTTCCGGTGTATCCCCATTGGCAAGCCTGTCCAGCCTTTTTACAACCAGTACAGGAGCCGGAGCATCGAAGACGGGAGACTTTTCCAGATGTTCCCGGACCAGTTCCGGAGTTTTCTTGTAGCGTTCCCCTTCGACCCTTCCCTCCAGCCCGCAGGAGAGAAAGTATTCGAACCCCTGCATCAGGTCCCGGCTGAATCCGGTATAGCGACGTCCTCCCGTACAGCCAAGAGAGGAAGAACTCAACCGGACATCCACGCCCCGAAGGGCTTTGGCTATGTCGGAAATTACGCATCGATGATCTTCAGGTGGCGGGAGCGTCTCTCCGGGTTCGTCGGTGTACCAGAGAGAAACGGGCAGATCCGCTCCGGGGAACTTTTCACTCCACCATTTGAGGAAGTGTGTAACTTCTGAAATCATCGCAGCCTCCAGGCATTTCAATTATATCTTCCATTCTAACGCATGGCACACTCTTCCTTCCCACGGGTCTCTTGAGGAGGCGGCTTCGACCTGATACGATATCCCCGGAGGTAATCCATGCATATTTCCAATTATTACCGATATATTCTCGGGTTTGGGATCCTGCTGGTTCTTCTGGTTTCCACTCCATTCATTGCGGAAGAACCTTCGGATGTTCCCACAGCTGTCTCAACCTTTTCGATCGTTGCCCGGGATCCGGCCACGGGTGAGCTGGGCATCGCCGTCGCTTCCAGGTTTTTTGCCGTGGGTTCCGTGGTCCCCTGGGCCAGAGCTGACGTTGGAGCAGTGGCAACGCAGGCCTTCGCCAATACATCCTTCGGGGAGCGGGGACTGGAACTTCTTGCACGGGGTGCAACACCGGAAGAAGCCCTCACGATCCTTCTCCGCACCGATGCGGATCCTGATCGCAGGCAGGTAGGAATCGTCGCCGCCGACGGTTCTTCGATCACCTACACGGGAAAGGGCTGTACGCCCTGGGCGGGAGGAAAACAGGGTCCCAACTACGCAATTCAGGGCAATATTCTCACAGGGGAAGAGGTCGTCGAGAATGTCGAAAAGGCATTCCTTTCCACAAAGGGTACCCTGGCGGAGCGGCTCTATGAAGCCCTTGTGGCGGGAGACAGGGCGGGCGGCGATTCGAGAGGGAAGCAGTCAGCGGCCCTTCTGGTCGTCAAGGACAGGGCCGGGTACGGCGGGTTTACCGACCGTGCCATCGATATCCGCGTCGATGACCATCCCGAACCCTTCAGGGAACTGGGACGGCTCCTGGTCCTTGCCCGGGTCAATTACGGCTGGAACGAAGCCTGGACCCTCTTCACGGAGCAGAAGGCTCCGGAGGCTCTGCCCATCATGGAACGGACGGCAAAGCTGGCTCCGGACAACGGGGAGGTCCTCTATGACCTGGCCGTGATCCGCCTGGCTGCGGGAAAGAAGGGGGAAGCCCTGGAGGCACTGAAGGAAGCGGTCCGGGTCAACCCGAAGCTCCGCCAGCAGGCACGGGAAGATTCCGACCTGGAAGGCTTGCGAAGCCATCCAGACTTTGAGAGCGTGACAAAGTAGATTTCCCGGTCTGGATGGTAAGGCTTTTCGTCAATTCGAAACAGATTTCGCCTCGAGTACGATGAGAGTAACGTCGTCCCTCTGATCGACTCCATCCTTCCAGGTTTCGAAGGATTCAAGCATCTGATCCAACAGCTCCTCCACCGGAAGGTGGGCCGCGGCGGCGAAATAGGCTTTGCAGCGGTTATAGTCAAGCAGGTCTTCATCCACATTGTCCTGCTCGAGATAGCCGTCCGTAAGCAAAAGAATCTTGTCTCCCGGCTCGATTCGGAACCGGGTCTCCCTGTGGGGAAGCTTCAGGTCGGTTCCCAGAAATATCCCCTGTAGATCAACCTGCTCCACAATTCCGGAGGCGGCCCGGTACAGAAAGATATTCGGCATGGCCGCAGCAACCACCCTGGCTTCGTGATTCCTGATTCTGAGAAGGGTCAGTGCCATCCACATCCGATCCAGCTTCAGTTCGAGAAGGGTTTCGTTGCATTCCCGGAATATCGTCTCCAGGTCGGGGACTTCCCTCATCCGGGTAAAGAGGCCCTTCATGATCGCCACCATGATTCCCGCCCTTGTCCCGTGGCCCGTAGCATCCCCGATGGCCACAGTAAGCGTGCCGTCGGGCTGGACATGAAAGTCGTAGTAATCTCCCCCCACTTCCGTGGCAGTCGCCATCCGGACCGCAATCCTGAAATCCGGATGTTCGGGGACATCCTCGGGAAGCATGGAGAACTGGAGTTTTCGTGCTTCTTCCAGTTCGTGGCTCTTTCGTTCATTTTCAACCTTGAGAGCCCGGGCTTCCGCCTCCACGGTCCTGGATTGCAGAAGGGCCGCCTGGGCCTGGAGTTCCGCTTCAATCAGCCGGGAACGATCCCTCTCACGGCGCTTCACAAAGGTGACGATCCCCCAGACCGCCGCAATCAGGAGAAGCAGGTAGGCTCCATAGGCCCAGGTGGTTCTCCACCATGGAGGTAAAACGACAAGTTCAATGGAGGCTCCCGTTTCATTCCAGACTCCGTCACTGTTTGTCCCGCGGACGCGAAGGGTGTACGAACCCGAGGGGAGCGTCGAAAACATGACGAATCGACGGGTTCCAAGATCGACCCAGGTCTTATAGAGTCCCTCCAGCTTGTACGCATATCGATTTTTTGCTGGAGCTGCAAAATGGAGCGAGGCAAATTCAAAGGATACCACCCGGTCCCGAGGTAAAAGGACAATCTTATTTGTAGCCGTAATCGATTGGGTCAGGATCGTTCGGCCCTCTTTCGTTTCCCCGATCGGAACGGACTGGTTGAAAAGCTGAAAATCGGTAAAGACAACCGGCGGAACGAAGGGATTGTCCCTGATCTCTTCCGGCTTGAAGGCGTTGAACCCGTTGATGCCGCCGAAAAACATCTCCCCCTTCGGGCTCAGATAGTAGGCGCCGCCATTGAATTCATTGCTCTGGAGACCATCTGAAATCGTGAAGGTACGCAAGGCACCGCTGTCCGGATTATATCGGCATAGGCCGCTGTTCGTGGAAAGCCAGAGGTTTCCCGAATCATCTTCCAGGATTCCGTACACTGCATCATCCGGAAGCCCGTCGCTTTTTCGGAAGGCGGTAAAGGTCCCCCTATCGACATTCATTCGGTTCAGGCCTCCCCCGTAGGTTGCAATCCAGATTCTCCCCTTTCGATCTTCGTGTACGGAGAATACGAAATCGTTGGAGAGAGAGGTATTGTCGGCCGGATTCGAGATGTAACGGGTGAAGGTTCCCGCAGATCGATCCATGAGGTTCAGACCGCCCCCATGGGTGCCGAACCAGAGCCTTCCCTTTGAATCTTCATAGGCGGTACGCACGTAGTTGTTGCTGATCGTGGAAGGATCGTCCGGGTTGGAACGATAGTGGGTAAATCCACCCGTTCCGGGATTGAAACGGTCCAGGCCTCCTCCATAGGTCCCGACCCAGAGAACACCCTGGCGGTCCTGGAAGACCATGCGAAGCTCATCGTGAGCAAGACTGTCCGCCCGGTCGGCATCGTGCAGATAGCGCACGGCTCTGCCGGTCTTCGTATCAAAATGGTTCAGCCCCCCTCCATTCGTGGCCAGCCACAACCCTCCCTTGCCGTCCGGTATCACCATTCGGACGGAGTTGTGGCTGATGGATCCTGGATTGGATGGGTCATATTCATAGTGAGTGAATCGGTTCGTTGCTCGATCAAGACGGTTGAGCCCTCCATCGTTCGTGCCGATCCAGAGAGCGCCGGTTTTGTCTTCTGCAAAGGACCAGACGATGTCGCTGTTGAGGCTCTGCGGATCCAGGGGGTCGTGTTTCAGGTGCAGAAATTTCTTTCGAGCCAGGTTGAAGAGGCTGAGCCCGTTTCCATAGGTTCCCACCCACAAGATCCCGGAACGATCGACACAAAGGGAGTAGATCCGGTTTCCCGCCAGGCTGGTGGGTCGGTTGGGATCGTTTACGTACCGACGGAAGGTCCGGGTCGCGGGATCGTAGCGATGAAGCCCTCCGCCATCGGTTCCCACCCATAGAATGCCGTCATGGTCAAAGACGAGGGCGAGAACAGCATTGCTTCCCAGGCTCGCTGGATCTGAAGGGTCGGAGGTGAAACGGATAAAGTTACTCGATCCCGCAGGGAGGAAATTCAGGCCGCCCCCATAGGTTCCCACCCAGAGGTTACCCTCTTTGTCTTCCAGGATCGATCTCACGTCGTTGTGGCTCAGAGAGGATGGATCCGCCGGATCATTCTGATATCTCTCGAAGGTCCCCGTGGAACGGTTCATTCGATTCAGCCCACCTCCCGCCGTTCCAATCCACAGGGAACCATCCCGACCTTCATAAAGCACACGGATATCGTCGTGACTGATGGTTGATTCATTCTCCGGTTCATGGAAATAGTGCGTAAAAGTTCCCGTTTCCCGATGGTAGCGGTTCAACCCGCCCCCTGTGCCGATCCAGAGGTCGTGGTTCTCATCCTCCAGAACTGCCCAGATAATGTCGTGACTCAGGCTTTTGGGATTTTCAGGATCATGTTGAAAATGAATTACCCGTTCCGTGTTCGGATCGAAGCAGTCCAATCCACGGTGAAAGGTTCCCACCCAGAGCTTTCCTTCATGGTCTTCCCGTATGCATTTCAATTCGTTATGGCTCAGAGAGTTGGGGTCTTGAGGATTATGCTTGAAGATCCTGAAGTTATGACCATCAAACCTGTTAAGTCCATCTTCGGTCACAAACCACATGAAACCCTGACGGTCCTGAACAACGGCGTCGACAATGCTCTGCGACAGGCCCTGTCCGATGGAATAATGGCTGAAAACAGGATCATTCTGCTGGGCATAAAGATCCCGTGAAGACAAACCACCCGCAAAAATGAGCAGGCATGCCGGAACCGATAGGACAGAAAAAATTCTCCCAATCACTCTGCTGCGTTCCTCCTTACTCCCCTTTATACGCAAAGGCGCTGATCCAGGTTCGCTTGATTACTCTAAAAATAGGGACAGTCCCTATTTTTTAATCGTCAGGAGACCTTATCGCGGAGGAAAGCACCCATCTTCACATCCTGGTCGTTGATATGGCTCTGGAACCAGTCCACAAGGGTGCGATTCAATTCCAGGATAAAATCGACCGAGGGAGGGGCAGAAAGAAACCGGGTCCGCATTCTGTACATCTTGTCCCGAAAGATTCGATGCTGTTCTTCGTGCTCTTTTTTTTCGGGGTACCGGTGTTCCGACATGAATTGCTCCTCCGTCGCAAGATGTGTCTGTACATAGCTGACAAGGTAATCCAGCATGGGCCGTAACTCTTCTCCCGCCGTTCCCGCCTTGCACGCAGCAAACAGGTCATTCAGTTTACTGAAGAAAACCCGGTGCTGTTCATCGATCATGGAAATTCCCGTTTCGTGATAGGGCCGAAAGGTAGGTGACATCAACCGCTCCTTTGCTTTCGATTTCGCAACAACTCCCATTATAATGGATTACCGTTCCCGGGCCCGGAGGTTATCTCTTATGAAGGGTGCAGTTTCACAAAAGACATCTTTCCTTTCGATTTTTTCCTGGATTTTCCTCGTTCCTCCCTTACTGCTATTCCTGGGAGCCCTTGCCTATCTGGTTCTTTTCCTGGGATTGGGAATCCGGGTTCCCTGGGCCGTAGCAATATTTTCTTTCATGCGTCACCTTCCCAGGCTCCTTCGAATAGCCTGGATCGTAGGATTTCCCCTTCTCGCCATCGGTGCCGGATCCATCGATCTCTGGCTGGCCCACAGGTCGGGACTTCCCAGGAGACGGATGTCCATCATCGCCGTTTACACGGGAATCGTTCTCCTGATGATCCTTGCACTTCTGGCGATGCGAAGCCGGTAATCCCTCAGCTTAAATAACAATTGTGCTACTTGTGGATATTAATCCATATTTGTAAATTTGATATTACTTCGATAAGTCCTTCGGATAAAATAGCCATTTTTTTATAATCCAACGTATCAGGAAGATCATGAGGAGTATGGTAATTAGGATTTCTGATAAACGCTGTATCTGTAATCATAACCGCAGAGATGTCCTGTAGCCAATAATTCCTGTGGTCCGATGCATCCAACCCGCCTAGATCTGGTCCGTTGTAAGACCAAACCTGGAGATCATTCTCTATCTTTAAGGCCGATTTTACTCTTCTCGTAAGCTTTCGATCTTCCCATCTACCTATAACTGCCAGGAAGTTCCCTTTACTCGGATAAAAAAGGTCAAGAAGAATATTTGGCCAATTCTGGTTTTCCGTATAGTATCCGACCATTTCAAGACAAATCATGCATTCTGCCTTGACTCCTCTTTCTTTGAGTGATCCAGCATGAATGGCACTCCCCATTTCTTCCGAACCGAAGAATGGTGGTTCCTCGGTACAAAAAGAAACGAATTCAATTGGAAATTCCAGTTTTTCAGGACTCAATATTTCAGCAACTTCTAGCAGAACAGCCGTGCCACTTGCGTTATCATCTGCACCAGGGAGATCCCCAAATACATCGTAATGCGCACCGATGACGATTAATGAATCGTTTTGGGGACCATAATTTGCAATTACATTCTTGAATGACTTTCCCCTTGCTTTATAGGTTTGAATCTTCACATCGGCACCTGTTGCCTGGAATCGACTTTCAATATATCCTGCGATATGTTCCAGAGATTCAGGATGATCAGAATTTCGAGGTACTCCATCAGTCAAGAAATGCACTGTTTCCTGAATTCTTTGTGCATTAGCCTTATTTGTCCCCATGCGAGTGGATATGGTGCCCGAGGGTTGAGTAAACAGAACAAACAGGATCGCTAATAGAATAGAAAGTACAATGGTCACCCCAATGAAAATTCTCATTACGCGAACCAGTATCGTTCTCATGTAGACACCCTGGCGAACAACATAGAGTATTTCTTCAACTTGACGAAGTAGAAGGAGACACCATCTCCGTCAGAATTCTGAAGATACGCGGATCCCACTTCCCCGAACTGGTTTCGTCTTCCAGCACAGCCAGGGCCTGGCTCACTTCCATGGGTGCCCGGTAGGGCCGGTCGGACGTCATGGCATCGTAGGCATCGGCCATCCCCAGAATCCTTGCCAGGTAAGGGATTTCATCCCCTACCAGTCCATCGGGATATCCCGACCCGTCAAACCGCTCGTGATGGTGTCGAATAATGGGAAGAATGGATTGAACCGTCTTCAGTTGTTTACAGATCAGCTGTCCCTGGGCCGGGTGCGTCATGATGGTTTCCAGTTCAGCTCCCGTCAGGCGTCCAGGTTTATTGAGAAGCTTTTCAGGCACACCGATCTTTCCGATATCGTGCAGTTTGCCCGCCATCGACAGAAGACGAAGGTCTTCGTTGGAAAGGTTGAGCATCATGGCCAGTTCGACCGATAATTGGGCAACGCGATCCGAGTGCCCGCGAGTATAGGGATCCTTTGCTTCCAGGGCTGAGGCCAGCGAGAGAATGACACTCTGGTGCTGTTCCAGGTCGAGATAGAAAAACCTTTGACGGAGGAGGGATTTCACCCGCGCAACGACTTCCAGACGATGGAGCGGGAGGAGCAGAAAATCATCCGCACCGGCCTCCATTCCGGCCCGGCGATCCTGGACTTCTCGCCGCGCCGTAACCAGAATCACGGGAAGAAGCTCCCATTCCCGCTCCCCCTTAATTCGTCTGCATACTTCAAACCCGTCCAGACCCGGCATTCGGATATCCAGGATAACCAGATCGGGTCGGTAGTCTTCCATGATCCGAAGCAGGGCATCGCCACTGCCCACACAGTGAACCGTATGGCCGGCATCGGCAAGAATTTCCTCCACAACCTCACGATTGGACGGTGTATCATCGGCGACCAGGATCTTCCCATTTGGTACACTGCCCGGTACGGGCAAAAACTGCGTCCATATCGATTCCAGGGACTCTTCCGGATTGGCTTCGTATACGGCCGCATTCAGGAATACGGCTGTGAGATCTTCATGAAAGAGGCCCCGGCTTGATTCATCCTTGATCTTTCGAATCGCTTCTTCCTGGCCATCTTCCATGTAAAGGTCGTCATACCGGTTTGCAATAGCAACGATCTCCGCCGGCAAGCTCAGGGAAGCCCCCGAGATACCCTCGGGATATCCCGATCCATCCAGTCTCTCATGGTGGCGCCGTATAATCATCCGAATATCTCCGAAGGACAGGAGAGGGGCCAGGATCATCGCTCCCAGATCGCTGTGCTGACAGAAGATGCGCTTATCTTCTTCAGAGAGCGCTCCTTCCGGCCATAGAACATGGTCCGGTAAACCGATTTTCCCAATATCATGGAGAATGGCAGCTTTCGCAATCGTTTCCACCGTCGATAAGGGAAGGTTCAGTTTTTTTGCTGTTCTGGCAGCAGCGAGTGCCACTCTTTCCGAATGCCCCACACTGGTGGGATCCTTCATTTCCAGGGCCTGGATCATGGATACGATAATGGTTTCGGATGTGTCCAGTTCATCCCGTAACTGTTTGATCCGAATCAGGGTCCGCACTCTTGCAAGAAGCTCCGGTGCCGATACGGGTTTGTTCAGAAAATCGTCCGCTCCGGCCTCCAGCCCCCGAACTTTGTCAGTAACCTCAGACAGGGCCGTAAACATGATAACGGGGATAAAGCATGTGGGTCGTTTGCCCTTTAACTGCTGGCAGACTTCAAAGCCGTCCATGCCCGGCATCATGATATCGAGGATGATGCAGTCAGGGGGAAAGAGGTCGACGCGTCTCAGTGCTTCCAGACCTCCCGATGCCCTGTCCACTGAAAATCCTTCGATCGATAGAATTTCCTCCAGAAGATCCAGATTTTCTACCTGGTCATCGACAATAAGTACGCGGGGATGTTCCCTGCCTGATTCCTGCCGGGCTGTCATCAGTAAATCTCCGGAAGGAAGGCGCATACTTCCTGAACAAAGGTGCCCACCTGGATCGGTTTGGGGATATAACCGTCGCATCCCCCCTCCAGAAAACGTTCCCTGTCTCCCTGCATCGCATGCGCCGTCAGGGCAATTATCGGAGTTCGTTTCAGGTTTTCTTTCTTTCTGAATTCCTCTACCAGTGTCAACCCGTTGCATCCCGGAAGGTGAATGTCCAGAAGGATCAGATCGGGACTGCCGCTTTCGACCTGTTGTTTCGCTTCGTCCGCATCTTTCGCCGTATGCACCTCAAATCCTGCCTCTTCCAGCAAAAAGGTGACAAGTTCAAGGTTCTGCTCATTGTCTTCGATGAGGAGTATCTGTTTAGGAAGGTTCATGTTGAATCTCCTTGGAGTGCCGTCGAACCAGGTGCTTTACGGAACTGATGAGTTCCTGGGGGCCGGAGGATCCCTTCTGCAGAAGGCCATTGATTTTCCCATGCAGACGCTTCCGCTCAGCCTCCGTCAGATCTTTTGCCGTCAAAACAAGAATGGGGAGATAGCTTGTGCGGGGATCATTGCGCAGTACCGCGGCAACATCAAATCCATCCATACCCTCCATCATGAGATCCAGCATAATGAGAGATGGAGGGTTCTGAGAGGCCAGCTCGAGTCCCTCTTTCCCGTTGTACGCATGGTCCAGCCGGAATCCAATGGGCTCTAGAAGCGCCTCGACCATTTCATGGACCGCACTGTCATCATCAATCAGGAGGATCCTTGCGCTCCGGGTGGATTCGGGCGGTACGAGCTGCGTCAATCGTTTTACTAACGATTCCCCCTCGATAGGTTTAAGAAAATAGTCGTCCGCCCCGAGGGCCACCGCCAGATCCTGGTTCTCCACCATCGACACAATCAGAATCGGGATATTTCGGGTCGTTCCGTCCTGCTTGAGCCGTTTCAAAACTTCCCAGCCATCTATGTCCGGGAGGATGATATCCAGGGTAATGGCGGCGGGTTTGATCAACCTGGCCAGTCGAACCGCTTCTTCCCCGTTTTTTGCCCGAACAGGTATGAAGTGGGCCACCGCAAGATCCTTCGAGATGCGCTCGTACGCATCAGGGTCGTCTTCCACAACAAGAATTCGCGGCAGAGCGGTTGTCGTGACGACAGGGAGGGCAGTTTCAGGCTCCCGCGAAGAGCCATCGGCGATAAATCTTGATGGCAGCAGAATGGTAAAGGTACTTCCCTGATTCACGGCACTGTCCACCTGAATCGTGCCTTTATGGAGCTCCACAAAACGCCGGACCAGAGCCAGGCCAAGCCCCGTTCCCTGGAACTGCCTTGTGGGCGCATTATCGACCTGGCTGAATTCCTGGAAGATCATATCGTGGTTTTCCGGTGCGATGCCGATTCCGCGGTCCACCACCTGGATGGAAATACTGTCAACGCCAAGAGCAGACTCTCCGGCTTCCACATGCGATCCACGTATCGTTATCGTCGAATCGTCCGGAGAAAATTTGACTGAATTGGAAAGCAGGTTATAGAGCATCTGCTTGACCTTGACCGGATCGGCATGAAGAGGCGGCAGGTGCTCAGGAAGATCAACTTCAAAGGATATATTTCGCTTCGCCGCCATACCCTTCATCACGGTGCAGACACCGTGAATCACACCTTCCAGGGGAAACTTCTCTGCGTTCACTTCCATCCGTCCGGCTTCAATCTTGGAGAGATCCAGAAGGTCGTTGATGATCCCCAGCAGGTGGATTCCCGAGGTGTGAATGTTCGAAAGAAACTTAAGATATTTATCTGAAAGCTCGCTTTCCAGCCTCGAGATCAGAATTTCCGAAAACCCGATAATCGAATTGAGGGGGGTTCGCAGTTCATGGCTCATATTGGCCAGGAACTGGCTCTTCATCTTGTCCGCATGCCGAATCTGGAAATTGGCTTCATCCAGTTCCCGTGTCCGTTCATCCAGAATTGTCGTAAGACGGGTGAGTTCAGCCACTTTTCGACTCTCATTTTCCCGAAGCAGCTTGACCTGTTTCTGCTTTCTCTGGAGTTCCGTGGCACCCCGGAAAAAGAAGAATGTCGATCCAAACAGGCAGGCCATCATTGCCAGCTTTTCCCAGAATACTCCATCCAGACCGGCAATTTCACCCCGGATGGCAAGCACTCCCAGATAGGAGAAGGTGTCCACAATGGAAAGTGCAACGGCCCACTCCATCCCGGCGACAAATGCCGCACCACTTACGTTGGCCAGATACCAAGGGAACCAGGGGCTGGCCACGCCTCCCGTAAGATAAACACCACAGGATATTAAAAAACTGTCAAAGAGAAGCCAAACCCAGTCCAGGTTGAGTTTCCAAAAATAGATATACGCAACATAGAAAACGATAGAAGAAATCACGGCCAGGACCAGTACCGTGAATGCCTGAAGAAATGTTCCCTTGATGAGTCCCAGCTGCTGAAGCGCAATCGCAAAGAGGGCGGCGAGGGTATAGACGAATGCTCGATTCTTTTGTACGGAGAGTTTGAAGCGTTTCAGCCCGGGGTCAACCGGGTACACAGGCCCAGCGCCCATAAAATCATCATACCTGTTTCAGGAATCGCTGTCTACCTGTCTCCGGATTTCATCAATCGGGGTAAGGGTTCGCTGGAACGGGGAACCAGGGCATCTCTTCGAAGCCGAAAGGCACCTCTTCCGAAAGTAAACGAAATGACCGCACTGCCATTCTCCACTGCCTTCAGATCTCTAACCGGGATTGCAGGGTGATTCGGATCCAGACTCCAGCTGAGACCGCCATCCATGGAGATAAAGAGACCAAGATCACAGCCGGCATAAAGGATATTCGAATTCAGGGGATCCAAAAGGATCGTGTAGAAAGGGGTATCCGGCAGAGAAAGCCCCACTTCGCTCCACTCAGGCTGATTAGCCTGAATGTCATCCGTGCGATAGATATGGGGATGGCCGTACCCCCCCAGGACGACATACCAGATCGCCGGATCATTTCTGAAAGCGACAAGCTGATTCATCGGACCGCCCGGGAGTCCGGAGCCAATTTCATCCCAGTTCTGTCCCCTGTTCAGGGTGCGGTAGAGCGTTCCTGCGATGGTTCCGGCAAATAATGTGTTGCACGTGGAATCGGTTTCGCTGAATGCCAGAACACGGATTTTAAATCCAAGCGGATCGAGAGGGTCGGGGCCAATAGAAGACCACGATTCCGCGCCATTGGTTGAAATCCAGACGTTATCCGATCCCGCAACCAATACCGAAGGATCGGCCGGACAGAGCGTGAAGGGAGAGTGGAAGGAAGCCCGGGTGGTATTGGCATCGGTCAGGCCGTACATGGACCAGAGATAGGAATATCCCCCGTTGGTTGTTTTCATGATATTGAGATACTGGTACGAAGTGTACCAGGTCGTGTCCGGTGACCGGGAATCGTATGCCGTGGCTCCCCCATCTCCTTCCCCCACCTTGATCCAGCGGGATTGTCCCTGATAGAGAAGGGTTCCATTGTCCTGGTTCCCTGCCAGCATTCGCGACGCTCGCGTGGGGTGAAGGGAGGCACCGGGGTAGAACTGGGTCAAGCCCAGGGTCTCATTTCTTGAAATCCAGACACGCTGGACCGGATCAGCATAAAAGATACCCCCGTCACTGCCGACCCACCGCTCGCCGTCGGGACCGAAGGCCATGGCGTGATAGTCCACGTGCATATCGACCCTGCACTCATTGACCCAGGTTTGCCCTCCATCGGTGGATTCCCATAAACCGATTCCACCCACCCACACCTGGCCGGTCGGACCTGCCTCCAGGAGAAGGTCATACCAGCAGCTGCCGATGTCATAAAAGGGATAGGTACAGAGATCGGACAGGTCCCAGTACTGGCAGGAACCAGAAGGAGCAGGAAGTTCAAACCAGGTCAGACCGGCGTTAAACGATTTGAAGATTCCCAGCGGCCTTCCCGTCCCGGCATTCTCGAACACGGAATAGATCGTTGACAGGCTGGTGGGATCCTGTGCGATATCGATACGACCCACGTGTTCCGTGGGCAATCCATCCAGGAGACGAGTCCAGGTGGTTCCCCCATTCTCTGTCTTCCATATACCGCTGTATCGGACTGCCGCAAAGAGGATATCCGGATCGATGGGATCCTGAACCAGATCCGTAACGGTTGCCAGGGGTTGTGCTGTATATTCCCCCGTCAGGAGCGGAAGCCAGGTCAACCCATGGTCCCGGCTCAGCCAGACACCACAGTCCGGAGTCGCTCCGGTGCAGGAGGAGGCGGGATAGTTGACTCCATTGGCCACCCAGAGCCATCCGGGACGATCCGGATGGATAAGAATCTTCGTGATGGCCGTATCGGAAAACAGGTCTTCCGCCAATGTCTCCCAGGTGAACCCGCCATCCGAAGAGCGAAGAATTCCCGTACCGTAATAATCCCCGCATCCCATGTAGGGGTCCCCCGTACCTGCAATTACCGTATCCGGATGGAGAGGATCCACGGCCAGGGCAGCCACCGCCGGTGTTCCCAGATCATCTGTCAGGGGGATCCAGTGATTTCCGCCATCGGTTGTCTTCCAGACCCCTCCCCTCGCACCGGAAAGGTAGACGATGGCGCCATTGGAGGGGTGCGGGGCGATGGCCGTGACGCGGCCGGAATAGCCCTGCACCCCATCCAGCAGAGGAAACGGCCCCATTGCCTCCCAACCCGGATCGGAAACCGGACTGGCCGCCCGGTTTTTCATGGAATGAAGGTGACGTTTTGCACTCGAAAAAGCGCCGGGTGGAGGATTCGCAAGCCCCGATTGTGCTTCTTTCCACCAGGACACACGGCCGGCATGAAGGGAATGACTTTCAGCGATCTTCTCTTCTTCACAGGGGCCGCCCTGCACCGTTCCCGAATCGGCAGGAGACTGACTCCCCCACAGGTAAAGTGAGAAAGTCAGGAAGAGGATGGACAACCCCATGGATGGCCTGTTAAAAACCCGCTTTATGTAAGATCTCCCCCATTTCTTCGCGGTAGGGTTCCAGGGTAGAAAGGAAATTCCGATAGAGTTCCTTTGCCTTTGCATCATAGGCGGATGGATCCTGCCAGGCAGAGCGGGGATCGAGCAGTTCCGAGGGCACACCTTCCACGGCATCCGGAATATCGAAGTGGAATGTGGGATCCTTGCGGAAAGATGCCCTGTTCAGATTCCCGGAGAGAATGGAACGGACGATGGCGCGCGAATAGGCGATATGAATTCTCTCCCCCGTTCCAAAGGGCCCCCGGCACCAGCCCGTATTGACAAGCCAGCAGGAGACCTCATGCGAAGCGATCTTTTCTCCCAGGAGCCTGGCGTAGACCGTAGGCGGCAGTGTCATGAACGGGGCACCAAAACAGGCTGAAAAGGTCGCCATCGGTTCCTTCCCCACACCGGCTTCGGTCCCGGCAACTTTAGCCGTGTACCCGGCCATAAAGTGCGCCTGGGCCTGAGCAGGGCTGAGACGGGCTACGGGAGGAAGAATTCCGAAGGCATCCAGTGTAAGCATGATGATGTGGTTCGGGTGCCCGCCGCGGCCTTCAGCCACGGCATTGGGAATATGGGTGACCGGATAGGCGGCCCTTGTATTTTCTGTCAGAGAAGCGTCATCGAGGTCAGTCCTTCGAGTGACCGGATCGATGGCGACGTTTTCCAGGATCGTTCCAAAGCGTCGGGTGGCTTCGTAGATTTCGGGTTCTCCCTCACTCGAGAGACGAATCACTTTCGCGTAACAGCCGCCTTCAAAATCAAAGACGCCCGTGTCGGACCAGCCGTGTTCATCATCCCCGATCAGCCTGCGGTCCGGAGAGGCGGAGAGGGTTGTCTTTCCCGTTCCGGACAGACCGAAAAAGATGGCTACTTCGCCGCTTTCCCCCATGTTGGCCGAGCAGTGCATGGATAGGACACGTTCCAGTGGAAGGTGATAATTCATATAGGAGAATACCGATTTCTTAATCTCTCCTGCATAGGAAGTTCCCCCGATGATAACAACCTTTTTCCCGAAGTGGACAAGAATGAAGGCTTCGGAATTCGTTCCGTCCAGTTCGGGGATGGCCCGGAATCCCGGAGCGTCGATCACCGCAAATTCGGGTACAAATTCACTTCCTTTTGACCAGTCCGGTCTTACAAACATGGTTCGCGCAAAGAGGGAGTGCCATGCGGTTTCGGTAATGACGCGAACGGGGAGACGATATTTCGGATCGGCTCCCGTGATCACATCCTGGACAAAGATGTCCCTGCCCTGCAGGTAGGCCGTGAGCCGGTAGAAAAGACGATCAAAGGCCTCGGGTTCAAAGGGACGATTCTCCGTCCCCCACCAGATTCTGGATTCTGAGGTTGGTTCCCGCACGACAAACCGATCATGGGGTGATCTCCCGGTGTGGTGCCCGGTGCGGACCACCAGGGGGCCCAGATGGGCCAGAAGACCTTCCCGCCTTCGAATGGCCTGCTCGTAGAGCTGGGGGGTCGGAAGGTTAAAGTAAATGGTGCCCAGGTTCTCAAGACCGTGGCGGTCGAGGCCGTAGGTGCTTGGATTCCAGCCGATTGTGCTGTTGCTCATTGCATCCTCCTTCTCTTCACGGATCCATCCCGCGAAGAGGATGATTCTTCTATTGTACAACGTCTGCGGACAGGGAAAATAATTTTATGGAAGAAGAGGTCTTGTACCTTTCAGGGTAATGACCTGGATCCGGTCCGGGAGGATTTCCAGGGCCTCCGCCGGCCCGTCTTCATACGCCTCGGACATTCCCGTATCGATCATGATGAGGGCTCCGCCGCAGCGGGATTCAATCCCGTCTTCCGTAATCGTATGGCCGACCACAACCCGCTTTGCGCCATAACGCTTTGCAACAGCATCGATCTCCGCGCAGGCCTCGGAATCATCCTTCTCGGTAAAACCCCGGTACCAGAGAGGACCTTTCCGGTCAAATCCCATCCGAAGCCTTCCTCTGCGATATTCACGGATTTCCATCCGAACCCGCTGGTTGATCTGGCTCATCGAATAGCGTCGATGGTGGGGACTCAAGCCCCCGTGTACAAAGAGGATATCGTTAATCCGGATTACCGTGTTGCGGTTTCGAAGCCATGCCCCGTAGGTTCCCAGGGGTCCCATCGACCGCAGAAAGTTGGGCATGCCGCCAAAGGTTACGACGTCTTCCGCGCTCAGATAGCGGTGATCTCCGGTGATATTCATGTACTCGTGGTTTCCCAACAGGACGTGGACATAGCCTCCCGATGCACGGGCCTGGGGCTCCAGTTCCATAAGAAGATCCCACGCGATGCGCGTCTTCGACCCCCGATCCATGATGTCCCCTGTCTGTACCAGGTGGGTCCTGCCTCCCACCCATTGGAGCGAACCATCGACCAGCCCTGTTGCCTTCAGGAGAGATTCAAGCTTGCCGGCGTCCCCATGAATATCCCCGATCGCTACGATACGCTCTACGCCGGCCCAGCTGCAGGGCGGTCCGGCGGTTCCAGCGGAAGGCAGACTGCCAGAGGCAAAAATCCCGGATAAGACAACTGCCAGAACCAGCAGAATCGATAAAAATACCCTTCGGGAGAATGCTGAATCAGTCAAGCCCGCAGGCCACCCTGGCTCGTGAGAGTGTTTCCCGGGCTATGGGTCGCACACGGTTCACGCCTGATGCAAGTACGTCTTCCACAAATCCCTTGCGTGCGGAAATTTCCTTTCTCCGTTCCCGGGCTTCTCCAAACTCAAGATTGATGAGCTCGATCAATCGTTTTTTGACATCGGAGTATTTCAGTCCACCCTTTCGAAATTTCTCCGCCCACTCGCTTGTCTCCTCCTTCGCGGCAAAGAGTTTCAACAGGTTATAGACATTATTGGTATCCGGATCCTTGGGAGCCTCAACGGGAGCACAGTCTGTCACGATGCTCATCACCGCCTGCTTGAGGGCCTTCCCCTCGGAAAAGATCTCGATAGTATTGCCATAGGACTTCGACATTTTCTGCCCGTCCACACCCGGTACGACCGCGGTTTCTTCCCGGATCATATCCTTCGGGATGACAAAAACCTCACTGTAGAGATTGTTAAACTTCTGCGCGATATCCCGCGTGACTTCGATATGCTGCTTCTGATCCTGCCCGACCGGAACGACATCGGCATTGACAATCAGGATGTCCGCGGCCATGAGGACCGGGTAGGCGAAAAGGCCATGGTCGAAGGGAATACCCCGGGCAATTTTATCTTTATAGGAATGACATCGCTCCAGGAGTCCCATGGGGGTGACCGAGGTCAGAATCCATTGAAGTTCTGTCACCTCAGGAAGGTCACTCTGCCGGTAAAACACGGCCTTTTCCGGATCCAGCCCAAGGGCGAGATAATCGAGGGCGACATCGCAGGTGTATTGGTGTAGCAGAACCCGGTCCCGAATCGACGTCAGGGCATGGTAATCGGCGATAAAGTAATAACAGTCGTGCTGGCGGTGCAGATCCAGGTGCTGACGGATTGCGCCAAAGTAATTCCCGAGATGGAGAACCCCGGAGGGTTGGATGCCGGATAAAACTCTCATTCTTTCACTCCCGATTGCATTGGAATTCTATGATACTTCATTACTAGTATCGAACGAGTCAAGCCGGGCCTGGAGATAATTGACATGTCTCTGCTCAAATAGGGCTAGACGCTTTAAAAGATCAGCCTGCTCCGGCGTAGCTGCGAGGGTGGCACAGTGTTCATAATGGTCCCTGGCTTCTCTTTCCGTTTTGATGGCATATCGATATAGGTCCTCAAGAGAACGGGTTTCCAGGTCAAAGAGGTTGCGCTGCGATTCCGGTCCGCGGGGTGGAATACAATCCTGTTTCACATCCGGCAGGGTTTCTATGATTTCCCGCAGCATCCCGGCATGGGATTCTTCCTCCGCGGAGAGATTAAGAAATTCCTGCTTCAGATCAGAATCCTGAACCATATCTGCCATCATGCGGTAGAAAACCGATGAATCCTCCTCGGCATGGATGG
Source organism: Thermoanaerobaculia bacterium (assembly GCA_035593605.1). NCBI lineage: Bacteria > Pseudomonadati > Acidobacteriota > Thermoanaerobaculia > Thermoanaerobaculia bacterium. The sequence goes on from DAOSWS010000017.1 coordinate 63,766, forward strand.
CTTCCAGGAGGACGGGGGCTAATTCGTTGCAGGGTTTATTCATAGAGCACTCCTTCCGGGGGATTATGTCATACGGAGGAAACCCGGTCAATGAATCATTGACCGTATCTGGAATAGTATAATTCTCTCCGGTGTTTTGAGCCTTGAGACCCGGTAAGGTCACACTCTCGGAGGAAACCATATAATGTCGCGTTCCCAATCAGCGCTGAATGCTGTAGTCGGTCAAAAAATCGAACTCGGACCTGATCATATAATCCTTCGCGTGATCCCCGATCGATGGGAATTTCCCTCGTTCTCACCCGGTCAGCATGCCATCCTTGGGCTTCCGGGATCGGCTCCGAGGGTTGCATGGTCGGATTCTGAACCGCGGACACCTCCTCCCGGTCATATTATCAAGCGTCCGTACTCTATCGCCTCCTCTTCCGTGGATCATGCCTATCTGGAGTTTTACATCGATCTCGTCCGGTCCGGTGCACTTTCACCGAGAATTTTTGCCCTTCAAACGGGAGACAGAATCTGGCTCTCAGAACAGACCCGGGGCCTCTTTACCCTCGAACAGGTTCCTTCTGACAGGAATATCCTTCTGATCGCTACCGGAACGGGACTTGCTCCCTATATGAGCATGGTCCGGACCAACCTGGGCACGCAGACCCACCGCACGCTTGCGGTGATTCACGGTGCACGCCACTCCAGCGAACTGGGCTATCGATCCGAGCTGCAATCGATCCGCCGTCTCTGTTCGAATTTTTTCTACCTGCCTGCCATATCCCGCCCCGAGCAGGAGCCGGTCCCCTGGACCGGCGCAGTGGGAAGGATTCAGGACCTTTTTATTCAGGGAGAAATCGACCGGCTCACGGGGAACCCTCCGACAGCAGAAAACACCCACATCTTTCTTTGCGGAAATCCGGAGATGATCATGGATATGGTCGAAAAATATGAGGAGCGAGGGTTTAAAGAGCATTCCCGCCGCTCTGCCGGGAACCTCCACGTGGAAAGGTTCTGGTAAGTAGTGGGCGGCCGTTTCATGATCTTTCTTCTCGTTGCCGTTACGATTTACAGTCTCACCCATTACTACCTGTACAGGAATCTTATTCAGGTCTTCCGGCCCGGATTTCTCCCCTCCCTTATTCTGGGAATTCTCTTTATTCTTCTGGGCGCCTCCTTCTTTCTTTCCCGGATCTTTCACGATACTTGGCTTCCGATCCAGTGGATTGCCTATACCTGGTTTGGAATCGTTTTCATTACCTTTACCGTTTTGCTGCTGAAAGACATCCTTCGCATCTTCTTTCCCTCCTATTCTCTGCTCCTGACGCGGGGCGCCCTCGTGATCTCACTGATCCTTATCCTGGTCTCCCTGCTCCAGGGCCTGCGGCCTCCGGTTCTTCGTGAATTCACAATCCAGCGGATTCAACCGCAATCCGGGCAAGGGGCGGTTCGTCTTGTTCATCTGTCCGATCTGCATCTTCAGGCTCTGACCAGCACGCGATGGGTGACCTCCCTGGTGGACCGGGTCAATGAACTGGATCCCGATCTTGTCCTGATCACGGGGGATCTTCTGGATGATCGATCCTCGAAACTGCAGGAGTTTATCCCGATTCTGAGACAAATGGTTGCGCGCCATGGAGTCTGGGCCATTCCCGGCAACCATGATTTCTATGTCGGCATCGATCGTTTTGAGTCATTCTCAGAGGAAGCCGGCATTCACACTCTCCGAAATTCGGTTATCGAACTGCCGGAGCTGGGTGTCAGGCTTGCAGGATTGGACGACCAGACAGCCAGACAAATGGGTCTTCCTCTCCCCTCTCTGAAGGATGTCCTCGGCGACAACCCGGATCACCTGGAAACCATTCTCCTCACCCACAGGCCGGACCAGGTTGATCCAGCTGTCCGCCTGAATGTCGACCTTGTCCTGTCCGGTCACCTTCATGCGGGGCAGATCCCCCCGATGGACATCATAATCTTTTCGGCTTTCAAATACCCGTACGGCCTCTATACGATCGGTTCCAAGCATGCATTCACAACGGCGGGAACCGGCTGGTGGGGGCCCAGGATGCGCCTTTTTCTTCCTTCGGAGCTGGTAGTCCTTACGTTGAACCCTTGAAGTGAATCCGCTCCCGCCGAGGACCATAATCCCCGTGGGAATCGGGTGATATAATGGATTGAGTGAGGGGCTTACATTTTCTCTACCTGATTCTTCTTTTGACTGCCATTCCGGCATGTCGGAATACGCCGGACATATTGACCGTAGTGCACTCCACCCCCCCCCTCAGCCTTGATCCGCTCACGACGGTGGATATGAATACCCAGTACGTGCTCTTTAATGTCTACGAGGGTCTGGTCGGATATGATGCCGGTCACGGTATTGTTCCGGTTCTTGCGGAATCCTGGAGTAACCCGACCCCGACAACCTGGGTTTTCCAGCTGAGAAAGGGCGTCTATTTCCACGACGGCAGTGAGTTCACGTCCCGGGATGCCGTCTGGTCCCTTTCCCAGGTCAAGGCAAACCCCGATCACCCGCTCCGCCACCATTTCGATCCCATTATTCGGATCGAAGATCCGGACCCGCATACTCTCCTCCTCGAGACCCGGAAGGAAACCACAATCATCCTCCATCATCTCACTTCGATTCGGATTGTAAAGGAGGGAAGTCCACTGGCGGGAGGTACAGGACCTTATATAATCGAGAAACAAGAGGATCGGGAGATCCGGCTGAAAGCCAATCCCCATTACTGGAAAGCCCTGCACCCGATCCCGACAGTCATCTTTCAATACATGCCGTCGGAAGACGACCGGATTCATGCCATCGAGGACCTTGCGGCACGACACCAGCCCTTCATCCTTCTCGATTTCACCAAAGACATGGATAAAATCAACGTTCCGGTCGAATTGAAGACCATTCTCTCAAAAACTATAACTTATCTCGGTTTTAACGTTACCATTCCTCCCTTCGATTCAAGGGACTTTCGTAAAGCGTTGTACCAGGCAATCGACGTCGAACGAATCATAAAAACCCGTCTTCATGGAAGCGCGGTTTCAGCTTCCCAGGTTATTCCCGTCCATGCATTCGGATATGACCACAACCTTAAACGATACCCTTTTGACCCCGAAGCAGCGAAGGCTGTCCTGAACCACCGATCTTACCCCGCAGACATCGATCTCTATCTCTCCACAAAGGGCATGGACACAGCCCAATTTATTGCGGAAGACCTGGCCAAAGCCGGGATCACCCTTCATCTGAATGTGACCCCCTGGCCTGAACTTTATGAACGAATGGCGAATCGAAATGTGGGATTTTACTTTACAGGATTTTCGAGCACATTCGGTGATGGATTGTCAACGCTGGAAGCACTGTTTTCATCCGATGGAGGTTTCAATACCTTCGGATTTTCAGACCCGGAGGTGGATCGGCTGATCGATTTTGCCCGGACGACTGAGAACGATCTCGAACGATTGCGGGCAATTCAGCTTATCACGTTGATCATCCATGAGAATGTCGTTCTCATCCCTCTCTACAACAGGCTCGACCGCCATCTCTGCTCCGCAGGGCTTTTCTGGAATCTCCGGGGGGATGGAGCCCTGAACCTCTCCGAGATCAGGATTCCCTGAGTGGCGTTTCGACTCCAGCCATGACGGGTTCATACGATGGCCAGCATTAAGCGACATCTGACCTTCGGGTATAGCCTCCTTGCCATTCTTGTGGTCATCATCGGTACGGTCTTTACCGTCTCGACAAATCGAAGAACCGCGCGAAAGGATCTTCAGAACTCTGCCGAGGCCTTTGTCAGGCTCTCGGCTTCGAGACTCAACTCTATCTTTGACGTTTACTACGAGTCCGCCTACCAGATGTTTTTCGAACAGTGCCAGGATGTCCTCCACGAGAGCCGTGACATTTCAAGGGTCGAAATCATCAGCATGGACGGGACTATTCTATTTTCAACCCGGGCCTTTTCCGATCCCTCGTTCATTCCGGAACAGGCCCGTTTCGGTCACGTGGATCCAGGAGAACTCCGGGCCGTCCAGAGCCTGAATATGACATCGGAGGCCAACGACCATCTTGTTATCTACTTTCCCGTCATTGAGACCTGGGGACCCCACAGGCACACGCTTCGGTACACCTTTTCTCTGAAAAGACTTACTGCATCAACAACCTCGATGATTATTCAGGCGCTGATCATTGCGCTTCTTACCATCGTTCTGATCCTCATTTTCACTCAGCCTCTGGCGAAAAAAATAGTGAATCCGCTGCGGGATCTGGCCTTCCATGCCGACATGCTGGCCCAGGGAGCATCAACGAAACAAATTGAGATTCATCGGAACGACGAGATCGGTGATCTCATGCGTTCCTTTAACTCCATGGCCGAACAGATGACGGACCAGCTGGAAACCCTGCGGAAAACCAATCTTCAACTGGAAAACGCCAACCGGGAACTTAAGACTCTGGATCAGATGAAAAATGATTTAATCGCTTCCGTTTCTCATGAACTCCGGACTCCCCTGACAACGGCCAAGGGGTATGTCGAATATCTTCTTCATATAGCGCCGGAGGTTTTACCGCGAGAGGAGACCGAACGGAGTCTTTCGACGGTCCTCCGCAATATTAATCGATTGAGAGGCCTGATTGACGGACTCATCGATCTGTCTCTTCTTCAGCGAGAGAGCTTTTCCGTGGATATTCTCCCCTTTTCTCCCGAAGATGTGCTTTCTTCACTGAAGGAGACTTATCTGAACGCGGCTCATCCAAATGGAGTCAAAGTTCACTTTCATGACCATCTGCCCCCCGACTGTCAGATCAAGGGGGATCGGGACCGGGTGATTCAGGTCATGGAAAATCTAATAAACAATGCGATTAAATTCAACAAACCCAGGGGATTCGTCGATGTATTTGCAGAGCCTCTGGATGGAAGAATTCAGTTCCGGGTAAAAGATTCAGGAATCGGCATCCCCAAAGATTCCCTGCCGCGCCTGGGTACGAAGTTTTTCCAGGTGGACGCCTCATCCAGAAGAAAATACGGGGGATTGGGACTGGGTTTATCCATCGTTTCGTCCATTCTCCAATCCCATGGGGTCAGCCTGCAGGTAGACAGTGAGATCAACGAGGGATCTACCTTTTCTTTCTCGCTTCCCATGGTCAAAGATGAATCATTAAAAAAGGTGGGAAAGGTTCTCATCTATGAACCCAACAGGGACTTCGGTTCCATGGTGCAGGCGCGACTGGCGGAAATGGGTCTGCACTGTATTGTCGCGAGCAGTCTTGACTCGTTTACAGAAACTCTTTCCCGCGAGAGAGTTCACCTACTGATTGCCGACCCTGTCTCTGAAAATGAGGTGTGTGACGAGACTCTTCTTCTCCGTTTTCGCGATTCCGGGCATAAAATGACGCCATTCATCTTCGTCACATCCGTGGATCGTTCCCAGTTATCGGTTTCACCCCACACAGTTCTTCGAAAACCCGTCAGCCTCTCCCGGCTGACACGCACCGTTCAAACCGTTCTGGAGGAGGTAAGGGATGCCCCGGACGCTGCTGATCATTGACGATGAGCACGATCTATTGACCTTCCTGAAACAGGTATTTTCCTCGGAAGGATTCGAAGTCACCACCGCCCTGGATGGAGAGACGGGAATCACTGCGGCCAGGGAAATCCATCCATCTCTTATTCTGCTCGATATCATGCTGCCCGGCATGGACGGATGGGAAATTCTCCGCGTTCTGCGAAGTGACCGTGAGACCTCGGACATCCCCGTAGTCATGCTGACTGCCCGTACCGACCCGGAATCGAAATGGGAAGGATGGCAGGGGGGGGCCGTGGATTATGTCACTAAACCCTTTACGCTGACGGACATTATCCAGAGGGTCAAGGAGATTGTCGTTCAGACGGAGTCATTACGTGGAGAACGTTGAGAGCCTGAAATATTACAGCCTTCTCTTTGATATCACCACCGGGTTGCGCACGCTGCCTTTCCATCTGGAGCGTATTCGATCTCAAGTGGAACGATTTGGCCGTCTTCATGTGATCCACTTTATCCTTCCAGAAGGCCGGGATGTCGAGTCACGCATGGGATGGGAGGATTATGAAACTCACCTTGCACGGCTTTCCGAGCTGTTAACAAAACATTGCGATCTGCATAAGGACTACATCCTGACACTTAACGCCGTCGGCGGAGATGAATTTACGCTCTTCACACCGGACACCTGTGCGCCGGTTGATCTTATCCGTGAGCTTGAAGAGGCACTCTTCCCGCACGTCAAGGGAATTCTTCGTCCCCTCATGGGCCATGCGACATTTCAGAAAAAAAGCGGCGTACGATGGGAAAGAAACCTCTATTCAGCCCTGACGGAAGCCCGTGTCCAGGCACTTGCCAAGGTCAGGGAACACGAGCGGAGCCTCCATAGCTACGTGCATACGTTTATTCACAACTCCGATTTCAGTCTTCACTTTCAGCCCATTGTCAACCTTCTCGATCAGAATGTTCTGGGTCGCGAATGCCTTCTTCGTCTGGCACCCAATGCCCCCTTTACAACGACAGAACTTTTCTTCGCCTATACGGAGAAAACCACCCATATCACTACGATTGAGTCGATGATCTGGCGGCAGGCTCTGGAAACCTTTCCCTTTGAAGGAGACGAACTGCTTTTCTTCAATATCACACCGTTGACCCTGTTGACTTCTGACTGGCTGGAATCCGTCAAGAATCCGGATCGGATCGTTCTGGAAATTACGGAACGGGTAAAAATTCCAGACTGGACATCCTTCAGGACCAGAGTGACCCAGCTGCAAGAACTCGGGTTACGCATCGCTCTTGATGATGTTGGTTCAGGCTATGGTTCTCTTCAGGCGATTCTTGAGATCCAGCCTGAATTTATCAAAATTGATCATTCCCTCGTACGGGGCGTCGATACCCATCCGATCAAGCGGAATCTGATCGTATCTCTTCTTGAAACAGCCAGGGAGCTTCCGGCTGAGGTCATTGCCGAGAATATTGAGACCGAGAGCGAACTGGCCACCCTGATCCAGCTGGGAGTATCTCTGGGCCAGGGTTTCTGTCATTGTCTTACTCCCGAAAATCAATCGGAACTTTCCTGAGATCCCTCGTCATCGGAAAGATTTTTCACAAGATCCATCGGGCAGTACGGACCGCACATGGTGCAGGCCCGTGTTTCTGACTTTCTCTCCTGCCTCACCTCTTTCATGGTGTGAGGATCCATTGCAAGTTCAATCTGCCTGTCCCAATCCAGGTTAAACCGGGCCCGGCTCATGGCATGATCCCGTTCCATGGCACCGGGAAACCGACGCGCGACATCGGCGGCATGGGCGGCAACCCGAAAAGCCATGACTCCGGCATATACTTCTTCCGGAGAGGGAAGGGCCAGATGTTCAGCGGGGGTTACCGCACACAGATAATCGACCCCGATCCAGCCGGCAAGGGCACCTCCGATGGCACCGGTTATATGATCCCATCCGGCGGCAATATCGGTCACCAGAGGCCCCAGGACATAAAACGGAGCTCCATGGCACAGGCGCTTTTGTAAAATGACGTTGGTTTCGATCTGATCCAGGGGAACGTGACCGGGACCTTCCACCATGGATTGGACACCGGAATCGCGGCATCGAAGAACCAGATCCCCCAGCGTGTTCAGTTCATCCACCTGAAGGGTGTCGGTCGCATCGTGGAGCGATCCCGGTCGTAAGGCGTCTCCCAGGGAAATGGTCACATCGTGGGACCGACAGATGTCCAGGACGTCATCAAAGCGCTCAAAGAGAGGGTTTTCCCTTCTATGATGCAGCATCCAGGATGCCAGTAAGCCACCGCCCCGGGAAACAACCCCGGTCAAACGACCGGAGGATCGCAGATGTTCCACTCCGCGAAGGCGAATTCCAGCATGGATCGTCATGAAGTCCACTCCGTCCCGGGCCTGATTTTCGATGACTGAGAGAAGATCTTCGGCAACAAGGTCCAGAAATGATCCTTTCCGGGCTGCGATATCCGCTTCCGCCTGGTAGATGGGGACCGTTCCAAAGGGAACGGGACAGTCGTTGATCAACGTCCGACGGATTGCATTCAGATCTCCCCCGGTGGAAAGATCCATCACCGTGTCCGCCTTCGCTTTCAGGGAGGCTTCGAGCTTCGCCTTTTCCTGGGCCATCCGATAATCATCCTGCGATGTGCCCAGGTTCGCATTCACTTTGATTCGAGTTCCCTTTCCAATGGCCAGAGGAACCCCCCCCATCTTCACATGGGCGGGGTTGGCTAACACTACAATCGTTCCGTCGCCGACCCCTTTCAACAGAGCATCCCGGGAAATCGGCTCTGACTCGAGTATGGTTTCCATTTCAGGGGTGATAACCCCATTCCGTGCCTTGAGGAGTTGTGTCATGGGTACCTCCCACGCGAAGAAGGAGAGGTCAGTCACTTCTCTTCCTCCGCCGGTATGATCCGGATCAGGTTCAAAGGGTTCATCGACGGATCGTTCGACATCTCAGCCGGGCGCCCCCGGCACCCCCGCTCAAGAATCATGGTACTCCCCTATTTTCGCCTTGTCAAAACCTGAACATGAGCGGTACAATCGGTTTATGGAATTGTCGGGTTTGTTGTCTCATCTCTCCAGCTACTGGATCTCCAGAGCACTTCTGACCGCGGTGGAGCTCAATCTCTTTACCCATATTCAGCGGGGTTCCACCGATATATCGACTCTGGCGGATACGGCGGGAGTCAGCATCCGCGGGTTGCGGGCCCTCATTCCGGTATTAATCTCCATGGGCCTGATCGCGGAGGATCAAAAGGGGATGGTTCTGACACGACTCGGTGAGGCCCTGTCCGAAGACAATCCTCATCACCGCCTGGGCATCTTCTGGCATCACATCAACTTATGGAAAAAGTGGTCTGAATTGACGGCAACCGTGATCACGGGCAACCCCGTGGAAGAAGATCTTGACCTGGAAAGCTTCATTCTCGCCATGGCTCACGGAAAGACTGAATCTTTCGATGAGTACTTTGGTGACCTCTCCTTTGAAGGCGTCCATTCGATCCTCGATCTGGGCGGAGGTCCCGGGAGCTTCTCTCTGGCTTTTCTGACCGTAGCCGAAGAAGCCAGGGTCACCCTTTTCGATCTACCAGAAGTCATCGAGCTGGCCCGGCAGATCCTGCCTGCCGAAGTGATCGAATCCGGGCGCCTCCATCTTCTTCCGGGGGATGTCTGTCTCGACTCCATCGGGAAAGATTACGATCTGATCTGGGTATCCTCCATCATTCACTCCTTCGGGGAGGATGATGTCCGAATGATGATCGACAAGTGTGTTCATTCCCTGACCCGGGGCGGCAGGCTGGTCATTCGTGAATTTTTCCTGGATCCGGGAGGAAACGGCCCACTCTTTCCAGCACTTTTCTCTCTGAACATGCTGGTTAATACGCCCGAGGGTCGATCCTACACAACGGAGGAAATCCGATTGAGAATGGAGGAGCTGGGATTGAGGGAGATCCGGATGCTTGAGTCGACCGGAACATCACGAATGCTTGTGGGAATGAAGCCCTGACGCCCTCTTCACGTGAATCGACCCCCAGACAGGAAATACTTGCACTGCTGGAGGAAGGGTACTGGACATCAAGACAGCTTTCGGAGCACCTGGGTCTTTCCGAAAGGGAAATTCTGGATCATCTTCACCATGTGGAACGATCGGCAAACCGCACGCTTATGGTTGAACCCCCCAGATGCAAATCCTGCGGATTTCAATTCCGCCAGAGGGACCGTCTGACGCGTCCCTCCCGCTGCCCGCGTTGCAGGGGAGAAAGAATTGCACAACCCGTCTTCAGCCTTAAGCGGGAAGAGTGATACCCGGGCAGTCTAAAACACGTTGATGTCCCCCGGAAAACCTGATACACTAACTCTATGACAAAGGTCAAGGTGGTCACAGGATCAGACCGCAATTTTTACGAAAAACTCCTCGTCAAATTTCCAATCGGCGCAACCATTTTCCAGGAAGGTGAACTGGGTACAACGATGTACATTATCCAGCGCGGGAAGGTGGAGATACGAAAGAGTATCGGCGGAGCGGAGCAGATTCTGTCCATCCTGGAAAAGGGCGATTTTTTTGGAGAGATGTCGATCCTGGAAGGGGCGCCCCGCAGTGCTTCCGCCCATGCCGTGGATGAAGTTGAGGTTCTTGAAATCGATGAAGCCACCTTTGACCAGATGTTGCGCACCAACCAGGAAATCGCCGTTCGGATGCTGCGCAAATTGTCACGCAAATTACGACAGACCACAGAATTACTCGAACAACTGGCCGGACGCACACTCTCCATGGAGGCACCGAAGCCGACGCGCCCATCAGGCCCTGTGGACAGCCGGTATAAGCTCGTGTCGGAAGACGATCCCGAGATTATCTATCAGATCCAGCAGGAGGGAGATACGATTATTGGGAGGAAAGATCCGGTCACCGGAATCTTCCCCGATATCGATCTGGGTAAGCTGGATACCCATCGATCGGTGAGTCGCCGCCATGCCATAATCGTGATGAAGGACGGCAAACCATGCCTGAAGGAAGAAGTGGGCACGATGAACGGCACGTACCTGAACGGTGAGCAGATCACCAAGGGAGAACTGCACCCGATGAAGCCCGGCGACACGATCCAGATCGCAGCGGTAAAGTTACGCCTGGACGTTGCCTGAACCATCCAGAGGACTATTCACGGAAGTACGGTTTCTCCGGGGGGTTGGCCCCAGGAGAGCGGAAGAGTTATCCCGCAGGGGAATTCGCACCTGCTGGGATCTTCTCCGCCTTCTCCCCCTTCGTCTTGAAGATCGTTCCCGCCTGACGCCTATCGCGGGACTGGGGGAAGAAGGGGAAACGTATACCATTGCGGGACGGGTCCTTTCCATCCAGGGCCGTCCTGCCCGCCGCAGGTCCATGTACGTCGTCACCGCCCTTGTGAGCGACGATTCAGGGACCATTGGTATCGTATGGTTCAACCAGAAGTATGTGCTGGATAAAATTTCTCCGGGACATGAAGTTGTCTTCCACGGGAAACTGGCCTTTTCGCCCCAATTTCAGCTTGTGAATCCGGTCTGGGAGCCCATCGAGTCCGGTGGAGAACGCACGGGCCGGGTCGTCCCGGTCTATCCATCCATGGGTACGCTGAAAAGTCCTCAAATTCAGAAATGGGTTTCCCATGCCTTCCAGGTTTGTAAGGATGAAATCCAGGATCCATTGCCGGACTGGCTCCTGAGGGATCTGCACCTTCCAACTCTTTCCGAGGCCCTCAGCGTGATCCATGGCGATGGAGAAATCGATTCCTACTATTTCGGCAGAAACCGTTTAGCCTTTGATGAGCTGTTGAGCTTTCTCCTTGTGATGGATCAGCTTCGGGAGAAAATCAAGGATCTGGGTGGGGCCAGAACCTTTACCATCACGGATGAAACGAGAGAACACGCACGACGGATGCTGCCCTTCAAGCTCACCGCAGCGCAGGAAAGGGTTGTCAGGGAAATCGTTTCCGACCTCACCTGCGGAAGGAGAATGCACCGTCTGCTTCAGGGTGATGTAGGATCAGGGAAAACCATTATTGCGGTCCTGATTTCCTTAATCTCCATGGGAAACGGGTATCAGGTAGCCTTCATGGCTCCGACTTCCATCCTGGCGGAACAACATTTTCTTACCCTGTCGTCCCTCTTCCAGAACTCACCCTATTCGATTGCCCTGCTCACGGGTTCAACTCCAGGGAAAGAGCGAAAAAAAATTCTGGAAGATCTGAAGGATGGAACTCTTTTCTTTCTTGTCGGCACCCACGCCCTGATCGAAAACCCGGTTCAATTTCGCCAACTGGGACTGATTATCGTCGACGAACAGCATCGTTTTGGCGTGGAGCAACGCAGAGCCCTTGCAGAGAAGGCTGACGGCCCCCACTATCTTGTCATGACGGCTACCCCCATACCGCGGACTCTGGCACTGGCGCTGTACGGTGATCTGGATATTTCCACAATCGACGAGCTTCCACCCGGGAGGCGCCCCATCCAGACGCACCTGCGAAATGAATCGAGCCGTGAGAAAATTTATGATTTTATTCGGGAACGATGCAGGGAAGGGGAGCAGGCCTATATCGTCTTTCCCCTGATCGAGGAGAATGAAACCATCGACACACGATCCCTTGAAGTCCATGGAAAAGAACTTGTCGGGAAGATGGCCCCCCTGAACGTCGGGATTCTTCACGGCAGGATGGATGGAAGTACGAAGGCCGGGATCATGCGTGATTTCGCTTCCCATAAGATTAATATTCTTCTCTCCACAACGGTAATTGAGGTAGGAATTGACGTACGCGAAGCGACGATCATGGTAATCGAAAATGCAGAACGCTTCGGCCTTGCCCAGCTCCATCAGCTGAGAGGACGTGTGGGCCGGGGTTCCCGGCTCTCTCACTGCATACTGATTCACGGAGATCATCTCTCAGAAAAGGCTTCGGAAAGACTGGAGGCATTCGTCCAAACCACAAACGGATTCGACCTGGCGGAACTTGATCTCTCCTTCCGGGGTATGGGAGACCTGACCGGGTCCCGGCAGTGGGGCCTGCCCGGCTTCAAAATCGTGGATCTGAGAAGAGATATCGGTCTTCTGAGCCGCGCCTTTGATGGACTCAACCGCCTAAAGGCCAGGCAGACTGAGCATGAACTGAGGGAATTGAAAGAGACCCTTTCTCTGTTATGGTCTCAGGAAGAGGAGGTCATTGCATGAGTGGAAAATTTCAGGTCTACACGGGAGACGGAAAGGGAAAAACGACGGCAGCGATCGGGCTTGCCATCCGGGCCGCGGGAGCAGGCTTTCGCGTCGCCTTCCTCCAATTTGATAAGGGTCACGATCCCTCAAGGGAGGAACACTATGCAGAGCGGCGGATCCTCCGAATTACCCCGGGAATCGATCTCTTTCCTACGGGAAAAGAACGGATTAATCCCGATGGGACCTTTCGCTTCGGAGTTACCGGGGAGGACCGTGATGAAGCCCTCCGGGGCCTGCACGCTGCACGAACGATTATGGAATCGGGACAATACAAGGTCGTCATCCTGGATGATGTGATTGGTGGAATCTCTTACGGTCTTGTAATGCTGGATGAAATTTTGGAACTGGTCCATATCCATGCGGCCAACCCCGCCTTTGAACTTGTCATGACAGGGAGAAATGTGCCGAAGGAACTGGCGGACAGGGCCCATCTCGTATCGGAAATGAGAAAGGTCAAACACTACTTTGATGAAGGCTTACCGGCCCGGAGAGGGATTGAGTTTTAGGATAGTATCCCACATCGAATAAAGCAGTAAGTCTTTTTTTATTAGCATCTTAGTGATATTTCCCTGTGGTACAATATGGATCTGGACACGAAGACCTTTTCACCGGATTCTCCTCATCAGACCGATGCTCCCCTATCCTCTGGAGAGGTACTGCTAGACCGATTCAAAATCCTCTCCCGGGTAGGAAGCGGGGGCATGGCCACCGTGTACCACGCCTATGACCAGGTCCTCCAGAGTGATGTCGCCCTGAAGGTATTTCCCCGCGACAGCCTTTCCGAGCGAGCCATTGAACGGATTCGGAGAGAGGTCGAAGCCTCCCGGATGATCGCATCCCCCGCCCTGGTCCGTTACCATGATATCCATTTCGATTCCAACAGCATCATTCTATCCATGGAATTCCTGGAATACGGAACCCTGCAGAATCGACTGGACCGGGAGGGCCCGCTGAGCGAAACAGAGATTCGCCCGATCCTCTCCCAGCTTCTCCCCGCCCTTTCCAGCCTGCATGAAGCGGGAATCGTGCACCGGGACATCAAACCTGCCAACATCTTTTTAACGAAAGACGGATCGATCAAGCTGGGGGACTTCGGAATCGTTCACCTTTCCATGGAAGAGGGAGTGACACAGACGGGGGAAACCCTGGGAACCCCGACCCACATGGCACCCGAACAGTTCGCAGGAGAACAGATCGGCCCTCCCTGCGATTACTATGCACTTGGGATTACCATCTACCATCTGCTCACAGCCAATCCTCCGGTGACAGGCACCTACGGCTCCATCGCCTCGGCCCACCTCGAACATCGGATTCCCTCCCTTCCCCAACCGCTGGCATCTTTTTCTCTTCGTCGGCTCCTTCGCGGTCTTCTCCAGCGCAATCCCGAGCAGCGGCTGGGAAAGAAGGCCATCCAACGCTACCTGCTGGGCCATGGTCCCCGCCTGCTTCCCCAGGAAAAGGCCCTTCTTCGTTACGGGTTTTATCTTCTGGCCCTGACCGCCCTGTCGATTCTGATTTACCAAAACTATTTCTCCCCAAAGCTTACGGACGTAGCCGCGGAGGGAAGGACAATCCGCGGGTATGCCCACAACCGCCTGTTATGGACCCGCACCCTGCCCTTTCCCGTTCTGGGCTGTACGCTGGCAGACCATGACGGGGACAAAGATCCGGAAATCTTTCCCACCTATCACATTTCGCACCTGCTGGGCGAAAACCGTCCCTCCTACTGGGTCCTTGGGTCGGATGGATCCGATCTGTTCCCACTGCAGATCGACATCCGCTGGATCAGTTCCTACTTCAGCCTGTTCCCTAGAAACTATATCGTGGAACCTCTGATCGTCCGGAGCTCGGACGGTCATGAACCGGATATCTTCATCCGTATCCGGCACCTCGATTACTACCCCTGTGCTCTCTACTACCTGCCGGCAGGATCTTCCCACGCAGAGACCCTGTCCATTCATTCCGGTGTCATCTACGATATCGCCCGGCTGGGAAATCGGTTCGTCCTATATGGATTCAGCAATCGCCTGCTTCACAACGCCTTTGTCGCCGTGACCGACCCCGTGACAGATCGGGAAACACCCTTACTCTCTGTCGTGGATGATGTCAACCACTACACGTTTAAACATATCCGGTCCTACCATCTGATCGGAAACGCTCCGAATTTATTCAGACTCAAGCGCGACCGCGACAGGCTCCTTGTGCAGCTCGATCAGAATCGAACCGTCACCATCCTTCCCGATGGGAGCCTTGATGGAATGAAACCTGACGCAGACACGGAAACTTTGAATTTTCTCTATGCCTACCAGGCTATTCAGGAGATCTATCGTCAGCGCAAATTTGACAAGGTCGAGCAGCTTTCAACCGAGGAATCAAGGAGAGCGGCCGCCCTGGAACTGGAAGGCTATGCCGCTCTATTTGACTCCCTCTCGGCCGAAGCACTCTTTTCCATGAACCGGAGAGAAACAGCCATCCAGCGCTGCCTTACCTCCGCTTCCCAATTTCCCGACTACAGCAATGATCTCTATGTCAGGGCAGGTCTCTTTGCCTATATGGCAGGGGATTATGCCGCCGCTCGAAAGATCTGGGAGGACTCCTCCTACCTTATCAATAAGAGCCGCAGGGAAGAGATTCAATCGTTCTCTCTGTACGCTCTCATGCTTCAGGGGCAGGTCGGCGAGGCGATGACTATTCTGGACAACCTCATCCCCAACGTGCCGCGGGACAACATCTGGCAGCAGTACCGCCATTATCAGAAGGGATGGGGGCTTCTACTTTCAGGCCGGGACCGGGAAGCTATGGATTTTCTGCGCCCCGTTCTCCGTCAACCCGACCTCTACCACCACGCCATCGCCTTCTTTCTGGCGGCCTACCGTTCAGGTTCTCTTGACCCGAAGCTGGCAGCATCCTTTCAAAAATCGGCCGGTTGTAAGAATATCGAACTGGATCTGATCTCTGCATTGACCCGCGGAAATCCGGATGAGACCAGGCAGATCCTGGAAGAAATCCGGGAAAATCAGACCCAGGACCCGGATAACGCCATTCTCTATCCCCTCATCATGAAGGTACTTTCGTTTCAGTAGCCTGTTGTATCTGCATTCTTTGATTCGGCAACTTCTATCCGGTCGGGGAAAGGGCTAAGATTGCGTCAGATCGGCAGAGCTTTTTCGTTCGGCGGCGGTTTTGGGATCGTTAATCCCCTGTGCGATCCAGTCTCTGGCTTCCCGGGGAGTAAAGCCCTCCCGGGCCCAGCCTGCGGCGATATCCGGCAGGGTAAATCCCGCCCGGATCCACGGGTGAGCCGAAGATGCGTTGAATCTCATCTGAATCCAGGGAGTGGCTTCAGCGGGAGTGTATCCCCGGAGCTTCCAGCCGCCTGCGGCACCGGGTTCGACGACTCCGGCCTCCAGCCAGTCCACCGCGCTCCCGGGATCAAGTTCATAGGCGGACCAGTACAGAGCCTGCTGGGGATTGAAGCCCGCTTTCTGCCAGAGATCCGCCGTCATGGCATCCATACCTAATGCCTCGTATGAAATTTCCAGACCCCGATATCGAAGAAGCATAATGTCCATGTCCGCTACCTGGGATTTGAATATTCCAGGAAGGAATAATGTCTCCTGTCGAACTTCTTCCGCGAAGGATGCCGTCACCGCAGCCGACTGCTTCATGGTGTCAAAGAGAACGCTGGCCCGGCCCACATCCTGCTGACAGTAAAGAAGGTGCTGACGCCATCGGTCGGCCACATCGGGACGATTAAACTGATCCCCATAGCTGACCAGGTTCTTGATGAAGTGGTCTCTGCCATAGGCATACCTGCCCATGGAAGCGATCAGAATCTTCAACCCCTCCTCGTCCTGCTGAAGATTTCCGTGAAGAATTCTGCGGACTTTTGGCGCAAGCGCAGTCAGCTCCTTTTTCAGTTTTCGATAATACTCCAGGGCTTCCTGCGCTTCCGGCGATACCTCCTGTGCCTTTCCGTGGAAAAAGAGGGGCGTCCCGGCCCACATTTCCTTCGCCCATGCTCCCGTTCGATCCAGAATGGTCTTTGTCTCCTCAAAAGCATCCGGCTGGTACTCCCTGGATCCGAGCTGACCAAGAATATTCAGGGCCACGAACCTGCCCTGATAGCCGGCATAGAGCAGATTAAGGATCCCGTGCGTATCATTCAGATCATCCGTGACTTCAACCTGCGTCTTTTCCGCGGGCTGAGTCGGTTCCTCGGATGGTACAGCCTCCCGCTCCGGAATGGTGATCCCCATCGACCGGGCCACATCTTCCAGATCCGAACGCATATAGGCATGCTCATCCCGAAAGGCGGGGTTGACCACAAGCCAGGAGACCTGTCGATCCAGGATCTCCTTCAGGAAGCGATCGGTGGGAATTCGCGCCACATCAAACTTTGGGTCTCTGCCTCGAAAGTAATCCCGTCCCGCAGAGGCACTTCCATCATAGTTGAATGTGAAGGCAAGCCTCTGATTCTGATTATTCTGGATCATGATGTCCGTGTCATAGGTAAGGACAAACTGGGCCTCTTTGGAAAAATACTCTTCATATTCAATATAGCCCAGCGTCCTCGCGATCCCCTTTCGATCCAGGTTAAGGGCATGGTCACTGCCGCGATCGATCACGCACCCTCCATAGTCCCTGGAGAGGAACTCCCAGAGACCCTGACGCCAGCTTTTGGAAAGGAAAGGTATGGCGTCCTCGCTCTGTATTACTCCTGTATCGATCGCGAAGGAGCGGGCCAGGGTATCATTGGTAAAGGCAAAGGGAATGAAATGGCCCTCGGCGGTTGTCATTCCTGAGCAGGGTGGATCCCCCACATCCTGCCATTTCACATGGACTTCCGATTCAGGGAGTTCTCCCCGGGCCACCTTTTCCTCTCTCTCTTTTCGAGCAGATTCCATCCGCTGCATATGGTCCGCAAAATCGGCGGGAGAAATGACGAGGGTTAATTTCTGGTCGCGCAGGGCTTCCCCCAGCTCCTTGAAGGTTGCCTCCCCCTGTGCCGCACGCCGAAGAATCGGGGAGAGATCCGAGGATTCATCCTGAGTCATCGTTCACCTCCATAGCAGTCGTTAGAAAAAGGTACAGCTTGCCCTGCATATACTCCGCGATGCATCCAATTATTCAGCCCGCAGCGCCTCAACCGGATCCAGCCTGGAGGCTCGCCGGGCGGGAAGAAACCCACTGAACATTCCCACAAGCAGGCTCATCAACAGGGCTGCAATTACGGCTTCCGGCGGAGTCTTCAGAGGAATTCCGGGCACAAGACCCCGGATGAGAGCCTGAACAACAAACCCGAGCCCAAGTCCGATGACACCACCGAAGATGGAGAGGATCACCGCCTCAAGAAGAAAGATGCCCTGGATACCCCGGGGCGAGACACCCAGTGCCCGAAGGAGACCGATTTCACCGGTCCGCTCCTGCACGGAAATCCACATGATCGTTAAAATTCCGACGGCTCCCACCAGAAGGGAGATTGCGGCAATGGCACTGACAGCGACGGTAATAATAGAAATAATTTTCCCAAAGGTGTCCAGCATCTGATTCTGTGTCGTGATCGTAAAATCCTCCTCACCCCGGTGACGTTCCTTGAGGAGAGCCCGGACCCCTTCTGCGACGGGATCGACAAGGCCTACGGTGCTGGCAACCACATCGATTTCCTGAAGTTCGGGAAGATTAAAGAGAGCCAGGGAGGTGGCGACGGGAATATACGCCGCGTCATCCAGATCGAATCCAAGAAGCTGTCCCTTGGGCTCCATGACGCCCACAACGAGAAGGCTTCTTCCCCCCATGCGGACTCGTTTTCCAAGAGGGCTCTCTTCCCCGAAAATTTCATGGGCCAGCTTGGGTCCCAGGACCGTGAAGGCTCCCTGGCGATGGGGATCGATCGCCGGAAGAAACATCCCCTGGGCCACGCTGAACTGCCAGGCTTCCAGGGCTTCATGGCCCACACCGTAGATATAGACACTCCGGCCCTTACCCTCCGCTTCAACCCGGGCCTGTCCCATGGCCACCGGTGTGAGCACCCGGACTCCGGGAATGTGGCGGAGGGATTCGGCGTCATCGATGGTGAGGAACTGTGTCGTACCTCCGAAAATACCGGGGATTCCAACGGTTTTCACATTCCCTGGATTAATGGCAATGATGCTCGTCCCGAACTGGGTGAACTGGGACACGATGTAGTCACGGGTACCCTCTCCCAGAGAGGTCAACAATATCACGGCAAAGACACCGATTGCGATTCCCAGTGCGGAAAGGCCGGATCTCAACCTGTGCCCTCTCAGGGCACCAATGACATAGCGGGAAAGTTCCAGGATATCCACCCTACCTCCTGGCCAGTGCCGTAACCGGTTCCAGGCGGCTGGCCCGTACGGCCGGCCATGCCCCGAAAATTACTCCGACCCCGATGGAGAGAAGGAGCGCGGAAAGAACGCCCCAGATCGGCGGGTTCGCAGGAAAACCGGGATAGAAAGCCATAAAGATCCGTATCCCTGCAATACCGGCCCCCAGGCCCAGCAATCCTCCCAGAAGGGAGAGCATGACGGCATCCAGGAGAAAGACTCCCATGATCTGCCGGCGGAATGCCCCCAGGGCCTTAAGGAGACCAATCTCCGTTCTCCGTTCTGTCACAGAAATCAACATCACATTCATGATCCCGATCCCCGCCACCCCGAGAGAGATGGAGGCAATGGCAACCAGGGCGAGGGTCAGGGCGTTGAGGATCGATGAAAAGGCCGTCAGGACCGCGTCCTGGGTAATCACCGTGATGTCTTCGACCCGATGGCGATCCTTCATCAGCTTCAATACGTCCTTTTTCGCCGCGGCCATCTCGCCCGCCGACCGCACTTCCAGAAGGACACGGAAGAGGGTGGTACGGTTGAAAATCTGCATGGCCGTGCGCACCGGTACGATAACCACGTCATCCATATCGAATCCAAGTGACCGCCCCTTGGGGGCCAGTACACCCACAACCCTGAATCTCCATGTGCCGATCCGTACGATTTTTCCCAGAGGACTTTCGGGTCCGAACACTTCGTGGGCCACCTTGGTACCAAGGACGACTTCCGTCCCTCCCTGATCGGGATCTCCCGGAGAGAGAAACCGTCCGGACTGTATTTCCAGGCGCCGGATCGGCAGAAGTTCGCTTGTAGAACCCAGGATGGGGACCGATCGTGCCCGCGAACCGTATCGAACCTTTTCGGTGGCAACACAAACCGGAGCTCCGCTTCGTACAAGCGGCAGCCGGGTTCGCATCGTGACATAGTCATCGATGGTAAGGTCGTGGGTGGTGCCCCCGTAGGGTGCGGCGCCCGATGTCTCCACCTTACCGGGTAAGACGATCAGCAGGTTGCTCCCAAGGCTCATGAATTCCTGCGTTACATAACGCCGAGCACCCTCCCCCAGCCCCGTAAGAACGATCACCGCTGCGACACCCACTCCCATTCCGAGCAGGGTCAAGGCTGTACGTAATCGATGGCTTGTGATGGAGGAAAGGGAAAACCGGAATCCGTCGAAGAAAAACATTCAGTTCCCTCCCGTCCTCCCGGGATCGGCTCCATTGACCAGGGATCCATCTTTCATGCGCAGGATTCGCGATGCACGTTCGGCAATCCCCGAATCGTGGGTGACAACGATCAGTGTCATGCCCCGCCGGTTCATCGATTCGAGGAGTTCCATGATTTCTCCTGCGGAGTGGCTGTCCAGGTTCCCCGTCGGTTCATCCGCGAGGATCAGGGAAGGTTCCATGACCACAGCCCTGGCAATGGCAACCCGCTGACGTTCTCCCCCGGACAGCTGCTCGGATTTGTGGTGGAGACGATGGGATAAACCCACGGAAACTAAGGCTTTTGATGCCCGGTCCCTGCGCTCGGACCTTGGAATTCCGGCAAAGAGCATGGGCAGTTCGACGTTTCCCAGCGCGGTAAGGCGGGGCAAAAGGTGGAAAAACTGGAAGACAAACCCAATCTCATGCCTTCGTATCTGAGATCGTTCATCCTCCGAAAGGCCTCCGACCTCTTTTTCCCGAAAGAAATAGTTCCCGCTGGACGGGCGATCCAGACAGCCGATGATATGGAGAAGGGTCGATTTTCCCGACCCGGAAGGGCCGATAAGAGAAACATGCTCTCCCTGCTCAACGGAAAGTGTGACATCCTTTACCGCGTGAACATCTTCATCGCCGACGGTAAAGGTTCTCCAGAGATGGTCGAGATGAATCACGAAGATGGAGAGACGGTTACCCGGGCACCGGCCTTGATCGAGGTGCTGTCACGAGCTTCGACGACGCGGTCTCCCTGTTTCAGCCCGTCGATGACTTCGGTTTCCTGCCAGTTGGAAAGGCCGGTTTTGATCTTTTGTTCCCTGAGCCGATCCCCTTCGATCACGAGAACAACGTTGTCATCCGAGATTGCAGAGGTGGGAATCCGGAGCACGTCTTCCTTTCGATTCAATATGATTTCGACATCGGCAGAGGTGCCGGGAAGGATGTCGGCATTGGAAGCGTCATCAAATTCCGCTTCCACCTCTACGGTGCGATTCTGTTCCAGCTGATCCAGGACATAGGGGGCCACACGGACCACCGTACCCATAAACTTCTGTCCGCGCCGCGAATCCACCGTGAGATACGCCTTCTGTCCCACGGAAACGCGCTCGGAGTCCATCTCGTCAATCGGTGCACTGATGTAGACGGAAGAGGCATCCAGCAGATCGATCACGGCAGGAATGGGAACGCCGGGAGGAGATGGAGTGATCCACTCCCCGACTTCCGTGGAAAGATCGGCAATCACACCGTCAAAGGGTGCTCGTATTTCAGTCTGGTCGAGATAGGTCTGGGACAACTTTACTCGTGCTTCAGCCTGGGATATGGCTGCCGTGGCAGCGTCGCAGGCGGCCTTTGTGCGGTCCCGTTCCGTAGACAGAACATCCAGCTGCTGTTCCGTGGAAATGCCATCCTGTGCCAGGGATCGTCCCCTCTCCCATTCCTTGAATGCCAGATTGGCAGCCAGACACGCCTCCGTCTGCTGTGCCCGGGTCAATACCACATCCTCCTTTGCCAGGGCCAGCTCCGCCCGCTGAACCGAGTCGTCCAGTCTCAGCAGTAGTTCTCCTTTATGGACCGATTGGCCCTTCCGGAAGGGAATGGAGATTACCCGGCCTCCGATCTGTGGACTCAGGCTTGCTCGGGTTCTTACCTTCACTGTACCCGCCCTTGTATTGGTCACGGTCTCTTCGACGGTACCCAATTCGGCGGTCACCGCCCGGACCGGGATCTCCTTCGGGGCAAAAAAGAGGAGCTTCGCGCCATAGAGGATTCCGATACCAATGAGGACCCAGACAGCCCTCAGGATCCAACGTTTCATAACCTTCTCTCCAGCATGTTTTTTCCACTATACCATGATCCGTGGATCATTTCCGTGCCCGCTTGCGGGAATGGGGGTGTTTGTGTATCGTGGATGGGGAGGTATATCCATGACCCTCACTCGTCTCTGCCGCCTTTTCGGATCGCTTCTCCTGATTATCGGTTCCCTTTCCTGTTCGACGCTCTCCTCGCTCAACGGGCCCTACCCCGATCCGAACACTCCGGGAACGGTACCCCTGATCTTTGGAGCCGGTGTCCTTTCTACCGGTATGAACGAACGGGATTTCACCCTCTCACCCGACGGAAGAGAACTGTACTACACGATCATGCTCCCCGACCGGCACGGCGTTATCATGAAAATGGAGCGGATAAAACAGACCTGGCAAAAACCTGCCGTGGCAGCCTTTTCAGGAACATACAGCGATATTGAACCCTCGTTCTCCCCGGATGGGAACCGGTTGTACTTTGCCTCGAACCGACCCCTTCCCGGGGAAGAATCCCCTGCGGATTACAACATCTGGTACATGGATCGTGACGATTCCGACTGGTCCGCACCACGCCCGATGGGACCACCCGTTCAGGGAGAGGGCAATGAATTTTATCCATCGGTAACCCGTGATGGACTTCTCTGTGTCACGGCGGAATATGATTCGACGATTGGCGGAGAAGATATCTTTTTCTTCCATCTGGAGGGGGATAAAATTTCAGGCCCCCATAACCCCGGTACCGCTATTAACGGCGAGGGGCCTGAGTTTAACGCGGCCGTATCTCCTGATGGCTCCTTCGTTCTCTTTTCGTCGTACGGGCGAAAAGACGGCCTGGGAGGCGGAGATCTTTACGTATCGTTCCGCGGGGAAGACGGAATCTGGCGAGAAGCCATTCATTTTGATCCCCCGATCAATTCCACTTCTCTCGATTACTGCCCCTCCCTTACACCCGACGGAAAGTACCTGGTCTTTACAAGCCAGCGAAAAGCACCGGGGCCGAAATCCCCTCGAATCTCAGCCCTGTCCGATGTTACCGGTATCTACAGCCAGGCCGGAAACGGTCTGGGAGACCTCTACTGGGTTTCGAAGGCCGCGATCGATCAGAGGAACTCCCCTTGAATCCAGATCCGCTCTCTTCCATGACGGTTATCTGTTCCCGGTGCGGCCGGGAGGGATCCCTGGCTTCTGTCTCCTGGAAGTGTACATGCGGCGGTTGTGTCAACCTCTCGATACCGCTCTCTCAAGCCTCATTTTCGGTCGATCCGTCCTTGCCCGGGTTGTGGCGGTACAGGGAATTGCTGCCTCCCATTCCGGATGAGTGCATGGTCTCCCTTGGAGAGGGGTTTTCTCCCCTCGTGCCGGCTCATCTTGGGGGCTTCGATCTCCTGGTCAAGTGCGACCATCTCTTTCCATCGGGATCCTTTAAGGATCGCGGGACTTCCGTAATGATCAGCGCGGCGAAATCCCTTGACATACGGGAAATTTTGGAAGATTCCAGCGGCAACGCGGGGGCCTCGGTGTCCTTCTATGCCGCACGGGCCGGGATCCGATGCACGATTGTCGTTCCCGCCTCGGCTTCTTCGACGAAAAAAGCCCAGATCACAGCTTCGGGAGCAACTCTGATCGAAGTGGACGGAGACCGGGCGAAAGCGGCCCGTAGGGCAGAGGAAATGGCTTCCGGGATCTACTATGCCAGTCATGTATACAACCCCTTCTTTCTCGAAGGAACCAGGACAGCGGCCTATGAACTTGTCGAACAGCTCAACGGAATTGCTCCGGACCGAATCGTCCTTCCCGTGGGAAACGGCACACTGCTTCTTGGGCTTTATCACGGTTTCACCGGCCTGCTCCGGCAGGGCATCGTATCCCGGATTCCTGAACTCTTTGCGGTTCAGTGGGAGGGGTGCGCACCTCTTTACAAGTCCTGTAACCACTTCCTTTCTTTTGCATCCTCAGATAGTCTTTCCAAATCCCTGGCGGATGGGATCCTGATCCAGAAACCGCCGAGACTCGCAGAAATGGTCCAGGCCATCAAGGACTCCAAGGGACATGTGATCACCGTGACCAACCGGGAGATTGAAGAAGCCTGGAGGATCCTCGGTAAGGCCGGCTTCTATGTCGAACCGACCGCTTCGGTTGCTTTTGCGGCCATCCGGGCCATGCCTGAAGAATTCCACTCAAGAGATAAAAACGTTCTTTTCCTTACCGGTCATGGTTTGAAAACAGGAATTCTCACCTGAATATAAAATATCAAGACAAAGTCGTACTTGCCCTTCGGAAAATTTGCCATACAGTCTATTTAGGACTATAGTTTAGGTATCGATGGCCACAGCAAATCCAGGTAAGGATGGGTCCTATGGCAGGTAATTCGGACAGAACACTCCCCGTAAAAGGAATGGGCGTAAAATCAATGGTCAAGTTCGCGAGAGAGATCGGTGGTGAGGAAGGCTTCACCCGGCTAATGGACCATTTGTCTGAAGACAACAGAGCCCTGCTGTCGGGAACGATCCTATCCACAGATCGATTCAGTGAAAAGACCAACCAGGCCCTGATCAACGGCATCGTTACCGTCCTGCTGGAAGGAGATCCCGAACGAGCCGTGGAAATCGGAAAATCCCTCATCGACGACGGCCTGAATATCGCGTACAAGATGTTTTTCAAGTTCGGAAATCCGGGATGGATTATTTCCAAGGGCTCCCTGCTCTGGAAGATGTACCACGAAGTCGGAAGCCTGGAAGTCTTCGATGTGGAGACGAAGAGCTGCCGTGCCCGCCTATCCTTTCCCTACCTGGACATTGCCTTTTGCCGTGTCATCGTGGGCTGTATTCTCCGGGCCCTGGAACTGTCCGGTGCAAAACGAGTCCTCGTCGACCACGAAGCATGCGTAGCCAAGGGGCATGATATCTGCGTCTACCATGTCCGCTGGCTCTGACTAACAATTCTTCTTCGATCCATGAATAAGTTACGAGTTCTGACTCTTGCGGCTCTTTTCTCAGGGGCTATTCATATCCTCTCCGCTTCCTCCGGGCCTGAAGCTGTGTTCTATGTAACCAAACCGCTTACCATCCTACTGATCCTCGCGATCGCCCTGGGCGGGCGTAAAACCGGGATCTCCGGATATCGCCTGTGGATTGGACTTGGACTCTGTCTATCCCTCCTGGGGGATATCTTCCTCATGCTCCCGCAGGACCTTTTTCTTCCCGGACTTGTTGCCTTTCTCCTCGCCCATATTGCCTATATCGCCGCATTTCGAAGCGGACGGAGGTTCAAAGTGAAACTCCTTTCTCTTCTTCCCTTCCTCCTGTTCTCCACAGCCGTCTTTCTCTACCTGTCCCCCGTTCTGAAAGAGATGAAGCTCCCCGTTCTTGTCTATGTAGCCGTCATCACCACAATGGGCTGGCAGGCCCTGGATCGATACCTGGAGAGCAAGACAGGCCCGGCCCTGTACGCTTTGCTGGGGGCAATCCTTTTTTCACTTTCCGACACGATCCTGGCCCTGGACCGGTTTCATGGAAGCCTCAAGCTGGCAACGCTTCTGATCATGTCGACGTATTACCTGGCGCAGTGGCTCCTCGCCCTCTCCGCAAGGCTGGAGGAGAGCCATGAAGGATAAGAAATTACCCTGTGTAGTTTATCTCAATGAATCATGTATCAGGTCACGGATTCATCATAAAACCGGGGAAACTGGATACAATTATATTTAAAGCAGGTTCATGACCCTATCGTGTAGTTCGGGATTGTCTTTCTTTAGAAGCCGCATACCTTTCTGCAGGCAACTCTTCCACTTCTGGCCCCTTGAAACAAGGTCTTCATTCGCCAGGGGCAGGTCTCCTGGACGATCCTCCGCAAGGAAGGCCAGCAGTTGTGATGCCTGATGCAGATCCTTCTCACTCTTTGCAGCCATAGTCACATCTCGTTTTGCGGCTACGATGAGCTTATGCAGGGCGAATCTGGCTGGATCTGGGACATTGACCAGAATCCCGTCCCCGTCAATAATGGCACCTCGAATGGAATGATCGAGGAGATACTGGAGGAAGGGAACAGGCTGAGCGGCGGCTCGAAAGCGGCGAATGACTACGGGATCGTGCTCATTCCGTTTCCAGGCAGGCGTGACCAGGTCAACACGAAGGGCTTCCCCGCGGACTTTGAACGAGGTGGAAGGATCTTTAGAATTCAAGGAAGGGACAGGGAAAAACCCCATATTCAAACGCTCCAGGGCTCCTGGAAGATCTGCGTCTACCCTCTCTGTCCCCACGACCATGGCGCGGTCCCCTGCAATATCGATATCCTCTGTTCGAAGCGATCCACCTCTCCACCGCACTCCAAGGATGTTTCCCAGCACCAGAAACGCCTGCGTGCCCACCAGGACGGCATCAAGGGAGAAAAGGCCGGCGTCCGCGAGGGAAGATAGGACCCGTGCATGGTGATGACCGGTGGTGAGGCACCCCCCGGCTCTGAGCTGAGCGCAAAGCCGTTGAATCTGACGCAGTTCCGGGGTGTGCAGATCCCTCTCTTTTTCAAAACGTGCCACCAGGGCAGCGAGGGAGTTATCTTCGGGTCCGAGATAGATCTGGCGTTTCGTACCGCCGGGTTCAGAGTGCTGGAAGTAGAGGTAGGTTCGCCCCTTGATGATCTTCCGCACAAAGGTGCCGGGGACACTGCCCAATGATCTCCCGGCTTCCAGGGCTGTCAGCTGATCCATCAGTTCTGCATAAAGCGTGCGGGTTTCCAGGGGTAATCTTTCCATTCGGTCTCCAGTTATACGCAGAGTATCACATTTCTGCGTATAACTCAAGAAGGAGGATTGAATAGAAAAAAATTCCGTCAGTTCAAAAGTGCATCCAATGCC
Organism: Thermoanaerobaculia bacterium; assembly: GCA_035593605.1. NCBI lineage: Bacteria > Pseudomonadati > Acidobacteriota > Thermoanaerobaculia > Thermoanaerobaculia bacterium. The sequence goes on from DAOSWS010000017.1 coordinate 90,724, forward strand.
CCCAAGAATGGACTGCAGCTGGATTTCACCAATCCCGCTTTTCTTCAATCTTATTTGCTGATTCAACATTCGACTTCCGACCCCGATTTCACCCTCATTTTTATTAGAAATAAAGATATAAGTTCTGACCCCCCTGTCTTTCATTTTAGTCATTAGTGTTAACAGGCCCTAGAAAGATACTCGAATGAGAAGAACACTTATGGTAATAAGGAAGTTTCGGGGATTTCTTTGACAGTATATCCTTCAAGAGGATTACCACCTTATTAAAATGGTAAGAAAATATTGTGCGCCATATAAAAAGAACAGAATATAGAATTATATATTATTCAAGATTATTTATTAATTTTATTGGTACAATTACTTTACCATCCACGCCATACAAGTCGAAAATAAAATATTCATCAGTAATATTAATATTTGGGTTATAGTCTTCTGCTTTTCCAAGCCCCACAAGATATAATGGATTTTGGCGTTGAATAAGGAAGTCACCTAATTTATATATTCTATTATAGGAACCAAAGTGAATTCTGTATGCTGTTGTCCCATTTACATCTATAACATATGGCACTAATTTAGTACCGTAAATAAATAAAAACTCGTTACCATTATGCTCAACAAAAAATATTGGAAGGTCTATCTTTTTTCCATCAACATCCATTACGGCATTTGTGCTCAAGTGTTTCCAGATTTTCCAACTATATGGGCGAAAATATAGTATGGATATAATTGCTATCAGTGTAATAATGCAATATGAAATAACTTTAATCCATTTCTTGGCGTATATCTCCTAATAATCGGGTCTTCGTCACCCTTTAATCCTAATGTGGTAAAATATGTAGTATTAGCTTTCACTTTATCTATACCAGCATAAATAACGATATAATTACCAACATAGATTGCAGTATGTCCATGATCGTTTCTGTCTCTGGATCTCCAAGCCCATATATCACCAATTTCCCTGCCGATTCTTACTTGAGGTAAGTGGGGTATCTTAACCGTAGGGTTCCCTAGATCATTTGCAATGTAAGGATTCAGTTTACCTAACAATTTACGAATTACTCCTCCTACTAATGAAAATGTTTATCTGGGGACACAATACCTAATTCTCCTGTTTCAGCTTCTTTCTTCCCGGTTTTTGGGGCTTCAAGATCCGATCCA
>DAOSWS010000018.1 GCA_035593605.1 Thermoanaerobaculia bacterium
CACACTCCGAATCCGCCCTGGAGGAACAGACGATCCGGCTCTTTGAGTCGCTGGGTTGGGAGTCGTACCACACCCAGAACGAGTTCGAGACGGCCGGGGGGAGCCCCCTGGGCCGGGAGAATATGGGCGAAGTGGTTCTCACTGCCCGGCTCCGCCCTGCCATGGAGCGCCTGAACCCGAACCATCCTCCGGAGGCCTTTGACCGGGCGATCGAGGAACTGCTCCGGGACCGGAGCGCCATGAGCCTTGCGGCGGCGAACCGGGAAGTCTATTCCCTTTTGAAGAACGGGATCAAGGTTCCGGTGGGGGATCCGGTGGACGGCGGAGAGCGGATCGAGACGGTGAAGGTGATGGACTGGGACGATCCTTCCTCGAACGACTTTCTCCTCTGCTCCCAGCTCTGGGTGGTCGGGGAGATGTACAAGCGGCGGGCGGACCTCGTGGGGTTCGTCAACGGCATTCCGCTGGTTTTTGTGGAGCTCAAGGCGTCCCACAAGCAGATGAAGGATGCCTATACCGGGAACTTCACGGACTACAAGGACACGATCCCCCACCTGTTCCGCTACAACGGTCTGGTGATCTTAAGCAACGGGAGCGAAAGCAGGGCCGGGACGATCACGGCCTCCTGGGGCCACTTTGTGACCTGGCCGAAGATCTCCGATGAGGAGGAGCCGGGAGTCATTTCCCTTGAAACGATGATCCGGGGAACCTGCGAACCTGCCCGGCTCCTCGACCTGGTGGAAAACTACTCGCTCTTCATGGAAGTGGGAAGCCGGGAGGATGAAAAGGGCCTGATCAAGATCCTGGCCAAGAATCATCAGTACCTTGGGGTGCGGAATGCCATGGAGGCCCTGTCGAACCTGCGGGACCGGAAGGGCAGGCTCGGTGTCTTCTGGCATACCCAGGGGAGCGGAAAATCCCTCTCGATGATCTTCTTCGCCCAGAAGGTCCTGCGGAAGGTGCCGGGGAACTGGACCTTCGTGATCGTGACCGACCGGATCGAGCTGGATAAGCAGATCTATAACAATTTCGCCAATGTCGGGGCCGTGACGGAGGGGGAGGCCCATGCGGAGAGCTCGGCCCATCTGCGCCAGCTTCTCCGGGAGGACCACCGGTACGTCTTCACGCTCATCCACAAGTTCCGTACTGAACCGGGGCAGGCGCACCCCGTCCTGTCGGAGAGGGATGACATCATCGTCATCACGGACGAGGCCCATCGCTCCCAGTACGACACCCTGGCCCTGAACATGCGGACCGCGCTTCCCAACGCCTCGTTCCTTGCGTTCACCGGGACGCCGCTCATCGTCGGGGAAGAGAAGACGCGGGAGGTGTTCGGCGAGTACATCAGCGTCTACAATTTCCGGCAGTCGGTGGAGGAGAAGGCCACCGTGCCCCTCTACTACGAGAACCGGATTCCTGAGCTTCAGCTCACCAATGCCGAGCTGAACGACGATATGGCCCGCCTGCTGGAAGACGCGGAGCTGGATGAAGACCAGGAGAAGAAGCTGGAGCGGGAGTTCGCCCGGCAGTACCATCTCATCACACGGGAGGACCGCCTGGAGGCCGTGGCGGAGGACATTGTCCGGCACTTCACGGCCCGGGGGTTCAGGGGAAAGGGGATGGTGGTCTGCATCGACAAGGCCACGACGGTGCGGATGTACGACAAGGTGAGGTCGCACTGGGAAAGGGAGCTGGCGGTTCTCCGGGAGCAGGTGAAGGTTTCCATGGAGGACTACAAGCCCGCCCTGGAGGAAAAGATCCAGTACATGGAGGCAACGGACATGGCCGTCGTTGTCTCCCAGGGTCAGAACGAGATCAGGGAAATGAAAGAGAAGGGCCTGGACATCGCTCCCCACCGGAAGAGGATGGTGGAGGAGGACCTGGAGAAGAAGTTCAAGGATGAGAACGATCCCTTCCGCCTGGTCTTCGTCTGCGCGATGTGGATGGTGGGGTTTGACGTGCCTTCGTGCTCCACGATCTACCTGGACAAGCCGATGCGGAACCATACCCTAATGCAGACGATCGCCCGGGCCAACCGGGTGTTCAAGGAGAAGAAGAACGGGCTTATCGTGGATTATGTGGGCGTGTTCCGGGACCTGAAGAAGGCCCTGGCCATCTACGGAACCGGGCCGGACGGCAGGGCGAGGGAAGGGGACATGCCGGTGAAGGACAAGTCCGCCCTGGTGGAGGAACTGCGCAGTGCCGCGGATGCGGTCCTGACCTTCTGCACCGACCGGGAGATCGACCTGAGAAGCCTGCAGGGTGTTGATACGTTCCACTTCATCGCCGAGCGGGACAAAATCGCGGACAGGATCCTGGAAACCGAAGAGTCAAAGAAGGAATATCTCTCCCTTGCCGGGAATGTCCATACCCTGTTCAAGGCCGTGGCACCGGACCCCGTGCTGAAAGAGATGGGCCCGGTCTGTTCCCTGATCTATAACGTGGAGATGAAAATCCGTTCACTGACGCCGCAGGCAGATATTTCCGATGTGATGCAGGACGTGGAGAACCTCCTGGACCGCTCGATTCACCCGGATGAAGGGTACCTGATCCGGACGCCCATTGAACCCTGGGGCGGGGACCACATGGTGGATCTGAGCAAGGTGGATTTTGAGGCCCTGAAAGCGAAGCTCAGGACCGGGCAGAAGCATATCGAGGCGGAGAAGCTCAAGGGGCAGGTGAATGCGAAGCTGAACAAGATGGTCCGGGAAAACAGGACCCGGATGGATTTCTACGAGCAGTTCCTGAAGATGATCGAGGATTACAACACGGGCCGGAACATCGACCATTATCTGGAAGAGCTGATTAAATTTATCGAGAAGCTGAACAGGGAGGAGAAGCGGGCGGTCGCGGAGGAACTGACGGAAGAGGAGCTGACAGTCTTTGACCTGCTGACCCGGCCGGACATGATGCTCACAAGGGAAGAGGAAAAGCAGGTGAAACGGACGGCCAGGGATCTGCTGAAGACTCTGAAAACCGAGAAGCTGGTCCTGGACTGGCGGAAGCATCAGCAGTCCCGTGCCCAGGTGCGTGTGGCCATTGAGACGGTCCTGGACGAAGGGCTTCCCCGCACCTACACACCCGAGATCTACGAACAGAAGTGCGAAGCCATCTATCAGCACGTTTACGAGTCATACTACAGTGGGGAAAAGAGTGTGTATGGGTGATTACTCGACCATGTTTTTATTCTCAAAGAGTGATATCTTCCTCTCCATGGATGGTAACAATCTCAGTCGCGAAAGCAGATGTGGAAGGAACTTTCTATTTAGGAGGGGAGTATGAGAACAAACGGTAATTATCGTAGAGGTTTATTCATTCTTGTTTTCACTTTCATTGTCTGCACTTCGTCTTTCGCAGATGAAGCTGGGTGGATCAAAGCAAACAATAATAAGAAATGCAAAATATGGAATCCCAATCCAGTTCCAAATGAATACGTAACATGGGACGGTGCCTGCGAGGATGGCTACGCTCATGGAAAAGGAGTCGCGACCTGGTACAAGAATGGCAAAATAAACGAGATTTATGAGGGTGAGATGTTCAAAGGTATGTACCGTGGACAAGGTAAATGCACATATTTAAGTGGTAACTCGTACACAGGGGAATGGCTGAATTCAGAGAAACATGGTCATGGGGAGTATCGCTGGGCTAATGGTACTATTTACGTTGGCAATTTTTTGGATAGCCATAGTGCTGGTAACGGGGTGTATTTCTATAAGGATGGCAGTATAACAATAGGTGGATGGTATAAGGGCAAACTTGACGGAATCTGCATTGCTTACGATAAAGAGGGAAAAGTCATAAGATCTGGAAAGTGGGAAAAAGGTACCTTTCGAGAAAAGTTTGATATTGATCCATTTGATGTGCGTCTTGGACCGCCTGAGGTACTTAAAGAAGTCAACGTAAAAGTCTTGCAATTAAATGAGAAAGCAGCACAAGAGGAACAAGAAAGACAACAGAAGGAAGAGGAAAGTCATTGGATTACGGATCCAAACACAGGATGCAGGGCTTGGAATCCTTATCCCGCACCAGATAAGAGTATTATCTGGTCAGGTGATTGTGTTAATGGGCTCATGGAGGGAGAGGGGACCCTTGTCTGGTACAACAAACTTGGATTACCAACTGATAAGTATATTGGATCGATGAAAACGGGCAGATATGAGGGAAAGGGGAGTTATCATTATGAAAGTGGTATTGTCTACGAAGGTGAATTCTTAAACGGAAAATATCATGGAAAAGGTATTCATCATTTCCCCAATGGACATAGGTACGAAGGTGAGTTTCAAAAAGGTAAACGCCATGGGAAAGGCACATATTATTATGAGGAAGGTAGATATCACAAAGGGCAATATGTCGATGGTGACCTCAATGGATATGGTGTCTATGTGAAATTCGGTACTATTGTTAAATCCGGTCGTTGGAAAAACGACGAACTGGTTGAATCATTCCCTCTGGATCTTCATGACCCAAGAATCACATCTGAGGAAGAGTACCAGGCGTACCGGAAGCAACAAGAGAGAGAGCATCAGGCATACCTGAAGCAACAGGAGGAAGCTGAAAAGGCCAGGGCGGCCAATATTAAAAAAGTCAAAGCGACCAACAACGCGAATCAACTCTATATTCTTGGCTACAGATTTGAAGAGACGGATTTGGAGAGCGCGAAACTGGCATATAACAAGATCTTAGACAATTATCCCAGTTCAGACTTAATCGCAAAAGTGATTGACCGGCTGGAGGCATTGACTGATTCACCATCAACATCCACAGCAGCCTCTTCTGCCAAATTTAGAGCCGGGGATACTGTCTGTATGGATGCAGAAACTCTTTTATCATCGCAGACCATTAAAGGGTTTGTTGAGAATGTCTCCGGCGACAGAATACAAATTCGGATCGGAAGCATTAGTGGTGGTCTATGGAGTACCTTGAACTATAAGGGTGTGGTGATAGAGGAAGGTACAGTAATCTGGGATGAGGATGTCAATTGGTATAGTTGCAATTAAACAGCTGGGATCCCACCTTCGCCGAAGGCTAAGGAGGACAAGCAGGTCTTGAATTGCAACATTTGGACACGTCAATCCTGCAACAGGGTTTATCGCACTTCAGCTACTTTTTCTCTCCCCCGCTCAAATCTGTCAGAAGTTCTTCACGGAAGACAAACGCTTTCAAAAAACGTTTGACGAGATCTCTGGATTCCCCTCCCAGGGTGCAGAGGGCTTCAAAGAGCCTCAATAGCTCCAGATCGGGGACGTCGACCCTGCCGTCGCGGGGGACATTGTCGAAGAGGAGATAATCCGAGGTTACTTCGAAGGTCTTTGCCAGGTTGATGATATCGTCGGAGTCGGGTTTGGACTTCTGCCGCTCCCACCGGCCCAGTGTCTGGATGTGAACCCCGATTTTGTCCGCCAGTTCGCCCTGTGTCCAGCCCCGTTCGTCCCGCAGTTCCGCAATTCTCGTGTGAATGGCCATGGGACATCCTAGCATGAATTCTATCAGTTGTGGTGTGTAACGCATAGCATTGTTGATATATTTTGTCGGGAATAGATGCCTTTTTTTATGGAAACACTTTACTGATTTGTTGTTTTTATCTGCGCGGGGTTGATCCTGGCTGAACCGGTTATTCGTACCGGATGGCGGTGAGGACGGGGACCCTGCGTGCTCTCAGGGCGGGGAGGAGGCTGGCTACGGTCACGATGATCCCGGCATAGAGGGCGATCCCGAGGATATGAATCCAGGTGGGGGAAATGGGAATCGAATCCACGCCGTAGACTTCTGAAAGGGCTCCCGTGAAGTGAAGGATCGGCGTGGCGTTGATGAGAATTCCCAGCGAGGCTCCCAGGAAGAGCCCGAAGAGAATCCCGAAAATGCCGACGACCAGGCCATAGATGAAAAATACACCGGTTACCTGGCGGGTCGTAAACCCCAGGGCACGGAGAATTCCGACCGTTTTTCTTCTTTCTTCCGTATCCATGAGGAGGCGGGCCAGAAGGAAGAGTCCGGCTACGGCAGTAATCAGCCCCAGGACGACGGCCATGATCCATTCCTGAAATTTCAAGGTGCCGAAAAGGTCCCGGTTGGCTTCCTCAAGGGTGATCAGGCTGGCTTCACGGGGTAGATGAGCGCGGATATCCTGAAGGAGCTGAGGGTCACCGAGACCCTTCACGGGATAGATCTCGAAGGTCTTTCGCGTGGTGAGACCTTCCATCCCGGCCAGGGGAAGAAAGGCCCATCCATCGTCCAGAGACGTCATGCCAAAGGTGCGGATTTCTGAAACGGTAAAGGTCTTTACCCTGGGAAGGCCGGATGTGGACTGCACGACGAGACGGACACACCCTCCTCTCTCCGTGCCCAGAGACCGCGCGGCTCCCGATCCCAGGATGAGCCCCTGTTCATCCTCCGAAGCCTTGATGGAGAGAAATTGTCCGGTGGATGCCGTGCAGGCGAGAAAAAGTCCCTGGCTGTATTGCACTTCCCGGATCTCGACCCGCTTTTCAATGTGCGACGGCAGATCCAGGCGTGGAGCATCGAGAATGACCTGGTAGGGTGCGAAGGTCATCCGGAGAATTCGTTCCAGCTGTCCCCTGTATCCATCCATGATGCCGAGGGTCACGTAGAGAACGGCTACGCCGAGCGCGATACCGGAAACGGAAAGGAGGACGCGGGACTGGATTTTTTTCCCACGGAGCAATAAGCGACTTGCTATGAAGAAGTACATCGACACGTGAGGTATAATGTACCATGAAAGGAGGCGTTATGAAGCAGTTGACACTGCTTGTGCTGGTCTTTTTCTTCTGCGTGTCCCTCTTCGGTTATGTGGTCTATCTGAAGGATGGTTCGACCTACATGGCCCGGGAAAAGTACATGGTGGAGGGAGATTACGCCATCATCACTCTGCAGAACGGCAGTGTGATCAAGGTGAAGATGAATCTGATCGACGTGAAAAAGACCGACGATTATAACGCGAAGGGTCTCACATCCGGTGAGGTCATCGAACTGGGGACATCCGGTTCCTCCTCGACCACGACAGACAAGCCCCGCGTGTCACCCTTGAGCGATCTGGCAAAGAGGAAACCCGCCAAGGACATGTTCGGTTCCGGATCCTCCGATTCCGTGGATATCCGGGAGGGCTCGGGACAGGCCGAAGGTTCCAAAGTTCCCTTCCGCGATGAAGGGATCAGCCGGTCTTTTGTGGTTCTTTTCGAAAACCAGAACCTCTTCCAGTACCGGATCTACCAGGGACGAAAGTCCACCAGCATGCGGGTGGAGATGACCACGGACAATGAAAACGAAGTTTTTCGAACGGTCTCCTCGGTGGCGAAAAAGCTGAACGAATATGTCAAAACCAGCAACAAAAAGCTCGATCAGGTCGAACTCTTCATGGCCACAAGCGCGGGTGCACCGGCCGGCCGGTTTATCATTACCCCGGAAAGTGCGTCGGAGCTCGCAAATGGAAAGGTTACTGTCGAAGCCTTCTTCGTTCAGAACGTCATTTTTTAATGCGGATTCTCTTTAAGGCCACCCTCCCCATGGCGTGGCATGAGGTCAGTCCCGGACTTCCGACCTGTGCCGCCATCGTCCACAATTTGTCCCTTCAGGGCTTATGGGGCGTCTGTCTGACGATGAATGACCGCCTCCAGGAGGAGACCGGCCTGATCCGTCAGCTGGCTCCGGTCCATATCAACTACATGGTGAATGCCATACCCGAGCAGATCCGTTCCGCCCTCGACGGGAAGCCCGATTCTGTGACCATCTGGAACGACAAGCGGGAAGATCGATGCTACGACCCTCAGCTCTTCGCACGTCAGCTGGACGATGCGGTACAGCCTCTGAAGCTGGAACGTACGCGGGTCCGTCTCTATATCGAACCGGAGCCCGATCTGGTGAAAGAGACGCACCGCCAGGGAATCGGAAGCATCTTTCTCCATTTCACAAAGGATACGGACAAAATCACCCGATCGATTCAGACGGGTCAGAAGCTGGGTATGTCCATCTACATCGCCGGGATTGAGGACTGGGAATCTCTCCACATCATCAGCCGGTTCGATTCCCTGACCGGTATCGTCCTGGATGTTTCGATTCTGCGCTATATCATGGAACTGGGTTCACGGGAGGCGCTTTCTTCTTTGACTGCCGTCTTTCCCTGGATGGGAGCCTGATTCCTGTCTACTCGCAGTAGGGATCAAGGGTCGCCGTAAGACTGCCCAGGGCGGCCGAAAACTTCATTTTCAACGGCACATGAGCCTCCGATGTGGAAAACCATATCGTCATGTCGGCATCCCTGTCCCGGGATGGATCGATGGCCCGTGGCTCCACGCGCAGGGCCCGGACTTCTCTCCCTGCGATGGAGATCTTTTCCGGAACCGCCCGGCTCACCAGAATTTCATAGGATTTTCCTCGATCGTGAACGGTGAGCTTGCGAGGGAGGCGGTCCAGAGAGGCCCGTAGGACGTAGATGGACGCCAGGGTATCAACCGCTCCTGCAGGGAGGGGATAGAACTTTCCCCGGGACCAGCTGACCCCCTCTTCCCACCAGAAAAAGGTGGTCGTAATTTCATTTTTCTTCTTTTCACGGATGTGCTTCACAAAGAGCAGGGAACGCTCCTCTTTGACATCCAGGTAGGAGAGAAAGACATCCTCCATGGGAAAGATGGCCTTTACGAATCCCGTGCTCCAGGTCTTTTGTTCGATCAGGACGTTGTCTCCCAGGTTTTCTGTCCTGAGGATCATCTCCCCGGCTTTGATTCCGGACCACCGGACTTCGTAGTGCAGAGATTCACCCGATGTAAAGGGAGCCTGAATGAGTCCCAGGATCAGGAGCAGTGACGGGAGACCCAGTTGTCCACCTCCTCAAGGTCGGGTGTTCGGTCCGTGTAGATCAGGGATGGGGAAAAGTAGGGGCCGTTTCGATCCGGGTGCCACCGGGTAAAGGTACCCATGACCGGGATTCCCAGCTGATCGGCGAGGTGGGTCGGCCCGGTATCGCCTCCCAGGTAGAGGCGGCATCGTGTCAGGATTGCAGCCAGTTCACCGAAGGAGAGGACGGGAAGCACAAATGCGGAGGGAAGGGCGCGGACCCAGGGTGAGAGGCGATCTTCTTCTCCGGGACCACAGCTCAGGACCACGGACCATTTTCGTTTGAGAAACCGAAGGAGGATAGGGGACCATTCTTCTTCCCGCAGATCCTTTTCCGGATCGGATGTTGTGGGGTGGACCAGCAGGCAGGGGTGGGTAAGGGATGGCAGGACTTCGTCCACGGCGGGAGTGTGAACCACAAGGTCGGTAGCCCGGTATTCCGGGGAGATCGTGATGGAAGACCCCAGGGCTGCCGACAGAAGGAAGGCGTGGCGATCCATGATATGGGTCCGGCCTGTGGTCACCCTTCTCTGGTACGCGATGGACGCCATGGGTTCCCGGGCTTCGGACCAGCTGTATCCGACCCGGAGCCAGGCCCCGCATCGCAGAGAGAGCCAGGCCGTCCGCATCAGACCCTGGGCGTCGACGACGATATCGGTGTCCCCCGGGGGGCTTGAAACGAGCCGATCCAGAAAGGAGACCCGTTCAAAGACGGAATGGTATCCGGGGCGGGTGAGAAGGGTTATGTGCACTTTCGGGTGCGTCGATTTCAGAGCCTGAAGTGCCGGAAGGATGTGAAGAATGTCCCCAAAGGCTGAGGTGCGAAGGACGAGAAGGTTCAAGGTCTCTTCCAGGTCTTCAGGATATCGGTGGTCGAATGGTCCTTCGGATCGCCCACGATCAGCACCCTTCCCCCGATCGATTCCATAACCTCGCGTTCCGGTACGTTCTCCTCGGTGTAATCGGTGCCTTTGCACTGGATATGGGGTCTCAGCTCCAGGATCAGCTCGCGGGGTGAATCTTCCTCGAAGGGGATCAGAAAGTCCACGGGCTCCAGGTGGGACAGGACTTCCATTCTCTCCATCAGGGGCATGACCGGACGCCCTTCCCCTTTGAGACGGCGAACCGATTCATCGGAATTCATACCCACGACGAGCACATCACCCGCAGCGCGTGCCGCGGCAAGATAACGGATATGGCCTACATGAAGCACGTCGAAACAGCCGTTGGCAAAGACGATCGTCAGGTTTTGATTTCGGAGACGGGCTCCCAGGTTTGTGGCCTCGCTACGATCCAGAATTTCAGCCGGCATGGATTCCCAGGGCCTTCCGTATTTCCGCGGGAGTGCAGACCGCCGTGCCAAGCTTCATGACGACGATTCCTCCTGCAATGTTGGCGAGGGTTGCGGCTTCCAGGGGAGTCGCTCCTGATGCCATGGCTGCAGCGAAGGCGGCCAGGACGGTATCGCCCGCCCCGGTCACATCGGCCGGTTGATCACTTCCGAAAACGGGGATGGCAAGGTTCAGGCCGTCCACGGAGAGGACCATGCCTTCGGAGCCCCGGGTCAGGAGAACGACCGCTGCTTCCAGTCGCCCGCGAATCTCTTCCGCTCCCTCCAGGGCTTCTTCCGGGGTGCGGAATTCCCTTCCCAGGAAGGCGCAGGCCTCTTCTTCGTTCGGTGTCACGGCAAAGACCCCGGGGAACTGGGCGAGGCGATACCGGGAGTCCACAATGACTCGAATGCCCCGATCTCTCAATTTCAGGATGGCATCGGGGCAGACCGTGTTGTAGCCGTAGTCGGAGACAGCGAGCAGGTCTCCCTCGGACAGGGCGGGGAGGGTGACCGTTCCACTTTCAAAGCTCCGTTCCATATCCATCCGGACCACCTGCTGTTTGACCCCCGAACGGGGGCCGGCCAGGATTCGCATCTTGGTCAGGGTTTCCGCATCGGACAGGACCCGGAGGTGGGAGAGGTCCATGCCGTGGTCTCCAAAGGTGTCCAGGAGAAAACGGCCCGGCGGATCGTCGCCTATGATGCCGGCGGGAACCGGTTTCGCTCCCAGGGCCTGCAGGTTGGATATCGTATTGGCCCCTCCGCCGGGAACCATCCAGTCCCGGTCAAAGGAAAGGATAAGAACGGGAGCTTCGCGGGATATCCTTTTCGGCACACCGTAGAGATACCGGTCGACGACAAGGTCGGCCAGTACGGGAATGGACCGTCCCTTTATCGCCGAAAGAATGGTGGAAAGCCTCTCCGGGGTCGGTGCAGTGTGCATGGCGTTATTGTAACACCGGGGAGACCTCGCCGGCATGGAGAACCGCCCCGATTTCCATGTGTGCGGTTTCGGGAAACTGGTCAAAGAGCTCCACGGTATGAAGAACATAATGGCCGGGTGTCACCAGCTGTTTCAGGTCACGTACGAGAGTTGCCGCATCACAGCTGAAGAGGATCAGCGTGGTCGCCTTGAGAGCGAGAATGGCCTCCAAAACGGCAGGGTCCAGACCTTCCCGGGGCGGATCGGCCAACAGAAGATCAACCGGACCGTTCCACGAAGATAGAAAGGTTTCCACGGAGTCTTCTTCAACGTGGATATGGTTTCGTCCCCCGGAGTTGAATCGCAGGTCTTTACAGGCGGATGCCGACCGCTCCACGGCCACGACACGATCCGCACAATCCGAGAGGGGGAGTGTGAAAAAACCGACGCCGGCATAGAGATCCAGTGCCGTTTTCAGGCCGCTGTCGGGAAGGGCCCTTCGAAGAAAGTCGTGATAGGCGGGAAGAAGAAAGCGGTTGGTCTGGAAAAAACCTCCCACGTGGACACGGAACGAATAGGGTTCCACCTGAATGTGCAGATGGGGTCGGGATCGGGACCGATCCAGTGCGTGGAGGACTGTCTCGCCATCCGGTGCTTCGAGGGTCCAGAGCGAGCCGCTCGCCGTCGGAAGGGTGCGAATGAGATCAAGGCAGGACGGCGTGATCAGCCTGCACGTTTCCAGGGGGACGACGCTGCGGCCTTTCCAGGTATGGAATCCCCATCCCTCCGGTGAAGGTGCAAAGCGGTTCCGGAGCCGATAGTGGAGGGGGGACGGGTGGGTTTTCAGATCTGACCCGTTCCACCCCAGAGCGTGGCCGAGCATCTCCCCAAGCCACGCCTGCTTCCAGGTGAGCTGGATGTCGGATTTCAGCCCGGACAGAGCGCAGCCTCCACAGAGGGGAAAATGGGGGCATGCCGGTCCTCGATGGATTGAAGGATCGGCAATGTCTTCCAAAACGGCAATGTCATGACGTTTGTAGCGTCGTACCCGCCGTGCTGAAACCCTCTCCCCGGGGAAGGCACCCCGAACGAGAATCACCTTCCCTTCTGCATCCCTTGCCAGGCCGAACCCTCCCGGGACAAGACGCTCAACCGCAAGATCAGGTATAAGATCCATCCGCGGTCACCCTAGCAGGGAAAATCCTCCGCTGTCAATCACCGGATGTCGCTGTTTCGGTCGGGATGAGCAGAGCGTAAATTTCGGAACGGGGGTTTGGAGGAACGAGCTTTCAGCCGGAATGACGACTGCGCCATACAGGGCAATCGCCTGCATTTCAAAGAATACGGTCGGCTGTGTGGTAGTTTCTTCCTCCATTTTCTGGGATAATACCTGCATGTTTGGTTCACTCGGATTTCCCGAAATTCTGCTGATCCTCGCCCTGGCCCTGATCATCTTTGGCCCGAAAAAACTGCCGCAGATGGGAAGGAGTCTCGGCCGTGCCATGGCTGAATTCCGGCGCGCATCCAATGAAATTAAGCGCACGCTGGAAGAGGAAGTCGATCTGGAGGAGCGGGAAAAACGGGAAGACGAAAGCCCCCATGCCGGATGAATCTTCCAGCCTCCCCAGAATGACCGTATTAGAGCATCTTCAGGAGCTGAGGAGTTGTCTCCTTCGTTCCCTGATTGCCGTTTTTTTGGGGTTCCTTGTCTGCTGGGCCATGGCCTCCAGGCTCTTTGCCTTTCTGGCACAGCCTGCCTATGAAGCTCTGAATGGCGGAAAGCTTGCCTTTACCGGACTGACGGATCCCTTCATGCTTTACATGAAGGTGGCCTTTATCGCGGGGCTTTTCCTTACTTCTCCCTATATTCTTCTTCAGATCTGGAACTTTATTGCTCCGGGCCTCTACCCGAAGGAACGGCGCCTGATCGTTCCTTTTGTTTTCTTTACCACGGTCTTTTTCCTGGCGGGCGGATACTTCGGATACCGGGTCGTGCTTCCCCTGATGTGTGATTTCTTCATTACGCTGGGAAAGGATTTTCAGCCCGTCATCACCATTCGCGATTATATGGGGCTTGCGACGAAGCTGCTTCTGGGGATGGGGCTGATTTTTGAACTCCCGATCCTGATCTTCTTTCTGGCCAGGCTGGGTCTGGTGACGGCCGGTTTCATGATGCGCAAGTTCAAGTACGCATTCCTGGGCATTTTTATTATCGCGGCCGTCATTACGCCCACACCCGACGTGGTGACCCAGACGGCCCTGGCGATCCCCATGCTGGTCCTCTACCTCCTGGGCGTGCTGGTCGCGGCTCTCTTCGGCTCCCCACGGGAAAAACCCGACGAGGAAGATCAGGACTGATCTTTTTTCATTCACGTTTCCAGCCATATGAATAAGGCAGACAAAAAAATGGGTATAGTGTCCCCCTAAATAAAACCCCCTAAAATGAGGGCTTATCCCGTCATAGCGGGAAGAGCGGCAATGGATGGGATGATTCTGTGCCTGTTTGTTCGAAAGCGTTTCGTATGATAGGGTTACCATAGATTTATTTACATTCGGACCTTAGCCGCGGATTCAGTGAAGGGCGGCCGTTGCGTCGAGCATAATTCGATTCCGGAGGGCGAATCCAGATGAAATCATTCCATCGCATCGTGCTTTTGCTGTCCTTATCATGTCTGATCGTTCCACCGGTTTCAGCTTCTGAGCCAATTGCAGTGAAGGTGGTGAATCCGCAGGAGCCGGCGGGCCATCTTCCTGATGGAGTGTCGAACGACTGGTGGGAGGCGGTCAAAGAGCAGATCCTGGAGGAGGAGTACGGCCTGGTTCCTTCGGAGGACGACCCGCATCGCGGTCCGGGTGACTCCTTCACCGCATTCAACCGGGTTCATGGGTTTGCAGTCCGATTCAGCGAAGGGAGCGTCAGAATCGAACCCGCACCGGAATCGGAACATTCGTGGATGTGGGAGATGAAACTGGCGGGTGTCGGGCGGGAGGCCGCCCGCCCGGTTCCGTTCATTGGGATGGGCGTCCAGGGCAACCGGATCGACTATGATCGGGGAGGCGTAAAGGAGTGGTACCGGAACAGCGAACGGGGCGTGCTGCAGGTATTTGAAATCCCGGTTCGCCCGGAAGGGGAGTCTGAGACCCTCCACCTTGACCTGGCCCTCTCCACCGCTCTACGCCCTTCCATCAGCGCAGACGGGCAGGTGATAGACTTTTACACCAATGAAAGTACCGTGGCCGTCTTACGGTACACACAGGTAAAGGTGACCGATGCGGAGGGGGTCGAACTCTCCGCACGCCTGGAAGGGGTCTTCGGCGGGATCCGTACCATCGTGGAGGATTCGGCCGCATCCTACCCGATCACGGTCACATCCCTTTCCACCTCAGCCGCCTGGAGCGCCACGGGCGGGGCGGTGAACGAAAGCTTCGGTTACTCTGTCTCGACGGCAGGGGACGTCAACGGCGACGGCTATGCCGACGTGATCATCGGGGCGCGTACGTACGGTGGTGGTACGGGGAAAGCCTACCTCTACACGGGCGGCCCCGCCGGGCTTTCCGCCTCGGCCTCCTGGACCGGCACGGGTGAAGCGGTGGGAGATGAGTTCGGAGCCTCCGTCTCGACGGCCGGCGACGTCAACGGCGACGGCTATGCCGATGTGATCATCGGAGCTAATAATTACAACAGCTTAATGGGAAAGACCTATCTTTTCATTGGCGGGCCGTCCGGCCTGTCCATTTCCCCCGCGTGGAGCGTTACTGGAGAAGCGACGAACGACTACTTCGGCAAGTCTGCTGTTACCGCCGGAGATGTTAATGGTGACGGGTATAGCGATGTTATCGTCGGAGCTTATGGGTACGGTGGTGTTATGAGTACGGGTAAAGCCTACCTCTACACGGGCGGCCCATCAGGGCTTTCCACCTCGTCTACATGGAATTCTACGGGTGAGGGGACGGGCAACTTCGGTTACTCCGTCTCGACGGCCGGCGACGTCAACGGCGACGGCTATGCCGATGTGATCATCGGGGCGCGTACGTACGGTGGTACGGGTAAAGCCTACCTCTACACGGGCGGCCCCTCGGGGCTTTCCGCCGCGGCTGCCTGGAGCGCTGTGGGCGAAGGGATGATCCATTTCTTCGGTGTCTCCGTCGCAACGGCCGGTGACGTCAACGGAGACGGCTATGCCGACGTCCTTGTCGGGGCCATGGGTTACAGCAGTAATAGGGGCAAAGCCTACCTTTACACGGGCGGCCCCGCCGGGCTTTCCGCCTCGGCTGTCTGGAGCGCCACGGGTGGAGCAGCTGGAGACGACTTTGGCTACTCCGTCTCGACGGCCGGCGACGTCAACGGGGATGGCTACGCCGACGTCATCGTCGGTGCCTATGCATACAGTAGCGGAACAGGGAAGGCCTATCTCTACACGGGCGGTTCCTCGGGACTTTCCGCCTCGGCAGTCTGGAGTGCCTCGGGCGAAGCGACGGACAACTACTTCGGCCTCTCCGTCGCAACGGCAGGCGACGTCAACGGGGATGGCTACGCCGACGTCATCGTCGGTGCCTATGCATACAGTAGCGGAACAGGGAAGGCCTATCTCTACACGGGCGGACCGTCTGGCCTTACTACTGCGTCCGCCTGGAGCGCCGAGGGCGAAGCGACGAGCAATTACTTCGGCTACTCCGTCTCGACGGCCGGTGACGTCAACGGCGACGGTTATACCGACGTCCTCGTCGGGGCGCGTGAGTACGGCGGTTCCACGGGCAAAGCCTATCTCTTCATGGGCGGCCCATCGGGACTTTCCGCGACACCCTCCTGGAGCGCTGTGGGCGAAGGGATGATCCATTTCTTCGGTGTCTCCGTCGCAACGGCCGGTGACGTCAACGGCGACGGCTATGCCGACGTCCTTGTCGGGGCCTTTGGGTACAACAGTAATAGGGGCAAAGCCTACCTCTACACGGGCGGCCCCGCCGGGCTTTCCGCCTCGGCCTCCTGGACCGGCACGGGCGAAGCGGCGGACGACGACTTCGGTACCTCCGTCTCGACGGCAGGAGATGTCAATGGTGACGGGTACAGTGATGTAATCGTCGGGGCGAGTGGGTACGGCGGTACGGGGAAAGCTTACCTCTACACGGGCGGCCCCTCGGGGCTTTCCACCACGTCCGCATGGAGCGCCACGGGTGAAACGGCGGACGACGACTTCGGTACCTCCGTCTCGACGGCAGGAGATGTCAATGGTGACGGGTACAGTGATGTAATCGTCGGGGCGAGTGGGTACGGCGGTACGGGGAAAGCTTACCTCTACACGGGCGGCCCCTCGGGACTTTCCGCCTCGGCCGCCTGGAGCGCCGTGGGTGAAGGGACGCAACACTCCTTCGGCGGATCCGTCTCCACGGCGGGCGACGTCAACGGCGACAGCTATGCCGACGTCCTTGTCGGGGCGTATGGGTACAGCGATGATACGGGCAAAGCCTACCTTTACACGGGCGGCCCCTCAGGGCTTTCCGTCTCGGCCGCCTGGAGTGCCACGGGCGAAGCGATCTCTGACAACTTCGGCATCTCCGTCGCCACGGCGGGGGACATTAATGGCGACGGCTATTCAGATGCTATGGTTGGAGCCGATGGGTACAACAGCAACACAGGAAAGGCGTACCTCTACACCGGCGGTCCAACAGGCCTTGCAACCAGCTCCACATGGACCGCAACGGGCGAAGGGACGGACGACTACTTCGGCTTCTCCATCTCGACGGCAGGAGATGTCAATGGTGACGATTACAGTGATGTAATCGTCGGGGCGAGTGGGTACAGCAGCTCAACAGGAAAGACCTTATTCTATTACGGTGGAGGCGGGCCAGGCGTAACTCTTCTTCCCCGCCAGATGCGAGCGGACCTGACCGCGCCGATTGCGCCACTGGGATTGGCTGTTGATCGGCAGTTCTATCTCCAATTGCTATTACGGACACCTTTCGGCCGGGGGGGAGCGAAGACGGAGTGGCAGGCGGTTCCTCTGGGAACATCTTTCAATCCCGTATGGAACCCAATCCAGTCAAGTCCCTTATGGCAGGATACCCGGATCGACGGTTCACAGGGTTATGGTCTTGTGGACACAACCCCTTTCGTGGGCCCCTACAAGTGGCGGGTCCGCGTCCGCTATCACCCGGTCACCTCACCCTTCCAGTCCTTCAGCAGGTGGATCACCATGGCGGACAACGCACTCCAGGAGACAGATCTTCGTAGTGTGATCTCGGTCGCATGTGTCGAACCGGATGAGCCGGTCTGGCTCTACCAGGTGGACAAAGTCGGGGAGGATACCACGATTAACTTCCAGGACCCCAACCAGTCCAACCAGCGCACGGGCTGGAACGTGAGGCGCTCGAACACCGATTCCCTGCCCAAGAGTGAATGGCCGGTTGAAGCCTCCAACGTTGTGGACATGGACCAGGCGGCGCCGAACTACCAGTGGACCGATACCTCGGGAGACGACCCGGGGACAGGGGGGATCTGGTACTACCAGGTCACCGCCTACAACGACTACTGTCCCGCGGAGGGGCCGTTCTGATCAGGGTTTAGAACGTGGAAGTCTGAAGGCCAGCCCTGTTAAAATTCTGCAACGGGACACTGTACCTGTTTCTTCCCGCTACAAAGCCCGGCTCACGTCAGGGGTTCCATCAGGGCGGGTAAGTTAGGGTATAATAGCATCGTGCGGAATATTCGAATCCTGACGGCGATTTTGCTCCTGCTTTTCGTGGTTGTTGTCATTCCCGGTGTGATTTCCAACTACTTCTCTTTAAGTTATGTGAACGAGACTCTGGAGACAAAGGAAAAGAAGCTTCAAAGCCGGATGACGATCCACCTTTCGCAGGAAATTCGCAGTTATATTAATGGCTACCTCAAGCAGCTGGACCTGATCGGACGAACCGTATCCCTCATGGCGAAATCGTCGCCGGGATCCGATCCCTTTCAGCTTCTGAACACGAGCGGAATGGTTCAGAAGTACGTCAATGCAGACGCGAACTTTCGCGCTTTATACGTTCTGAACGCATCGGGGAAGGGGACGGTCATCCAGCCCCCCGGCCTTACCGAGGATGTCCTTCGGGATCTGCAGCAGGGATTTCAGGCGGGGTCGGGTGGCGATTCCTTTATCGGACATCATCACTACCTGGAGGTATTTCCCGACACCGTTGTTACCATAGCCCAGCCTCTGCTTAATGATAGCGGGGAGACCATGGGGGTTGTGGAAGCTCTGATTTCCCTTACGCCCGTCCAGGAGAGCCTTCCCAAGCCCGAAGAGGGAATGCTGGTCTATGTGATCAATACCGACGGTCAGGTTGTTCTCCACGGAAATCCCGGCCTTTCCATGACCCGTCCCGATTACAGCGATGTCCCCATCGTAGCTGATTTCATGCGCTCACCCTTTGCAACGGTCACGCGACGCTACGATTTCAACAAGAACATAGGTACGGAAACCGTGCTGGGAACGGTGGCACCGGTCGGGTCTCCCGACTGGGGCGTGGTGGTCCAGCGAGACATCTCCGTCGCCCTGCGTGAAGGCTGGGCCTCGATCAAACGTGCCCTATTTATCGGGATCGTAACAATTCTTGTTGCCTTTTTCCTGGGTTATCTGCTTGCCATGATGATCTCTTCCCCGTTACGCCATCTTGCAGAACACACCAAAAAGATGGCGGAGGGAGATTTTTCTTCACGGACTTCCGTTTCGGGAACGCAGGAGATTGTCACCCTTTCAAATAATTTTAACCACATGGCGGAACAGATTGAAGGATACATTGACCAGCTCAAAGTGGCCGCACGTGAAAACCGTGATCTCTTCATCAATTCCATTCAAATGATTTCCTCCGCCATTGATGCCAAGGATCCTTATACCAAGGGCCATTCGGACCGGGTTCGAAACTACAGCCTGGCGGTTGCCCGCGAGCTGGGTTTTTCTCCCATCGAACTGGAAGAGCTGAACATTGCCGCCCTCCTGCACGATGTGGGGAAGATCGGGATCGATGACCGCGTTCTTCGAAAACCCTCCGCCCTGAACGACGATGAGTTTGCCCTGATGAAGACCCATGCGGCCGTTGGAGCCTCCATCATGGAACGGGTACCCAAGCTGGATCGTATCATTCCAGGGATCAAGCACCACCATGAAAACTGGGGAGGCGGCGGCTATCCCGACGGTCTGAAGGGGGAGCAGATCCCTGTGATTGCGCGGGTCATTGCCGTGGCAGACACCTTTGATGCCATGACCACGGATCGCCCCTACCAGAAAGCCATGAGCTATAAATACGCAGCAGAAAAGATCCGGTCCATGACAGGAAAACGATTTGAGCCGTCTGTTGTGGAAGCGTTTTTGCGTGCCTTTGAGAAAGGAGCGTTGTTGTCCGATGATCAAGTTCACGTGGCGTAGTGCCCTTTCGGTCAGTCTTCTCCTTGTCTGTGCATGTGCAACGACTCCGAGCCAGCGGGGTGTTTTTGTGGAAAGCAAGGATATGGACCCCGTTCAGCTTTTTCAGGTCGGCGTCATGCACCTGAACGAGGGACATCTCTCAGAGGCCCAGGGCGCCTTTCGTCAGATTGTCCAGGAAACCCCCGATAACGCTCCGGCCTGGAACAATCTTGGAAAGGCTTATCTGCTTGATAAGAAGTTCCTCGATGCCGAGTCGGCTTTTCAACAGGCCGTGAAGCTGATTCCCTCCTATGCGGACGCCCATAACAACCTGGGGGTTGTGTTCATGGAACAGGGTGACTTCGAAGGGGCGGAGAAGGAGTTTGTGCTGGCACAGCAGGACTCCACCTATCGCCTGAGCCCCATGCTCTGGTACAACATGGGCATCCTGGCCCGCAAGCGTGAGAATCCGGGAAAAGCCGTTCAATACTTCACTGAGAGCCTGAATCGAAGTGAACGGTATTTCCCATCCCTGATTGAACGGGGAGAGTGCTACGAAGAGCTCGGCAGACCCGCGCTTTCCGTGGAGGATTACCGGGCGGCGGAAGAGTTTTCACCCAGCGATGTCGATCTTCTCTTCCGGTTCGGTCGATCCCTGGTCAAGGTTGGGGAGTATGCCGAGGCCCGAAAAAAGCTTGAGCGGGTTTGCGTGCTGGCTCCCATTGATCCGATCTGCGACGAGGCGACGTCCATACTGAATACCCTGCCCTGACATGCCGTTTCAATACGTCCTGGCCAACCTCCTTTCCGATATTCCCACCGCGAGCGCCGTTGCGTTCCTGGATGAGGAGGGAGAGACCGTTTCCTTAATCAGTTCTCAACAATCCCATGATGACGTGAGGATTTTTGGCGCCTACCAGGGGATCTTTTTAAATCACCTGAGCCGTATTCTCAAGGACAGGGTCGATTTTTTCTCCTACAGAACTGAGTCCATGTGTTGTTATAACCTCTGTGTGGGGAAAGAATACCTGATGGTACTCCAGACGGAGACCTTTCAACCGATTGAATTCGTACGAAGACAGATGGAAAAGGCCAAGAAGGAGATCGAGGAACACGCGTTGTGAGCCGATTCTGGAACAAGATTAAAAAGGGTCTTCTCATGACCCACGATGAGATGTGGGATCGGTTGGCCACCGCGGTTCGATCCAGGGATGGGGGACCCATTCTGGAATCCCTGGAAGAGGCTCTGATCGGAGCCGATATCGGGGTTGAGCTCACCCAGACCCTTCTTGAGGGACTGGAGGAGAATCATGGAGAATGGGAAATCATGAGAACCCGGCTGCAGGATCGAATTACGGCGATCCTGACGGGTGCGCCCTTTCCCGATCCTGGATCTGTTGCGCCGAGAATCACCCTTCTTGTGGGTGTGAACGGAAGCGGAAAGACGACTACCGCCGCGAAGCTGGCAAGCCGGGAAATGATCCAAGGCTATAAACCTCTTCTCGTGGCCGCGGACACATTTCGGGCCGGTGCCATCGATCAGCTGAAAATCTGGGGTGAACGACTGAACGTTCCCGTGATTGCTCATCAGCCCGGGGGAGATCCCGCTGCCGTAGTCTATGATGCCCTGAATGCATCCGCGTCCCGGGAAGCCAATTCCATCATCATCGATACGGCCGGTCGTCTCCACACCAAAGCCCCCCTCATGGCCGAGCTCTCGAAAATATACCGGATCATCGAACGGTACGATCCGGATGCCCCGCACCTGTCTCTGCTCGTTCTCGATGCTACGTCGGGTCAGAACGGTCTTGTGCAGGCGAAAGAGTTTCTGAATGCCGTCCATGTGAACGGCGTGATACTCACCAAGCTCGATGGAACGGCGAAGGGCGGCGTCGTGGTGCGAATCGTGAATGAGCTGGGTCTTCCCGTCCTCTTTGTCGGTGTAGGAGAGGGTACCGATGACCTGATCCCGTTTGATCCGGAGGATTTTTCCCGTGCCCTCTTTGCGGAAGAATGATCGGGATTACATGGCCCGGGCACTGAACCTGGCCCGGCGCGGAATCTACACCACGACGCCGAATCCGATGGTCGGGGCGGTGATCGTGAAAAACAATCGGATTATCGGGGAGGGATATCACGTCCGGGCCGGTGAAGCCCATGCGGAAGTCCGGGCTCTGGATCGGGCGGGCCGGAAAGCCCGGGGAGCTACTCTTTACTGCTCCCTGGAACCCTGCTGTACGCACGGCCGCACTCCTCCCTGTACGGAAGCCATCGTGGCGGGAGGAATTCGAAAGGTCGTGGTCGCCTCCGAAGATCCGAACCCCGATATTCGGGGGCGAGGATTGGATCTCCTTCGAAGGGCCGGCCTGGAGGTTGAGTCCGGGCTTATGGAACGGGAGGCCCGTTTCCTTAACCGCCGGTTTTTCTATGTTATGACTCGCGGAAGACCCTACGTCTATCTCAAATGGGCGGCCACCCTGGATGGTTATCTGGCCGAGCCGGAGGGGAAGGCGAAATGGATTTCGGGAGAAAAAGCGCGGAAAGCGGGAAAACGGATCCGACATCTGGTTGATGCCATTATCGTTGGTGTTCAAACCGTCCTTCACGACGATCCCGTCCTGGACCGTCTTCCTTTCGCGGGCCCATCCGTGCCGCTGAAGAGAATCATCATGGATCCCGATTTGAGGGTTCCACCCGATGCCGCGCTCTTTCGCCAGGGCAGGGGGCCGGTCATCCTGATCCACGCCTCAACGTCGCCTCGCCAGAAAGCATTGCAGGATGCGGGAGCCAGGCTGATGCGGCTTCCCCTTCAAGAGGGGCGCTTTTCCATGGATGATCTCATGCAGACCTTTCGCACGCTTGGAATTACCTCCATCCTGGTGGAAGGGGGCGGACAGACTCTGGGTACCTTTCTCTCCGGAGGAGAGGTTCAGGAAGGATTTACCTTCGTTGCCCCCCTCATTCTCGGTCAGGGCCGACCTCTGGCCGGGCCGAAGCAGGTGCCTTTGGAAGAGTCGAAACGTTACACCCTTCTGAATCAAAGACGAATCGGTAACGATACGATGATTCACTGGATCTCGCCGTGTTTACGGGACTGATCAAGGATCTTGGAACGATTGTGTCTTCCCGCTCCCGGGGGGGAGGACTGGAAATTGAGGTGCTCCCCACAGGTCTCCGTGCGGTGGCTGAGGGAGAAAGCATTGCGGTAAATGGAGTCTGCCTGACCCTGGATACCATGCACGGCGCCCGGATGGTCTTTTCCGTCTCACCGGAGACGATCTCCCGTTCCCATCGATCCAAATGGCAAAAAGGCCGAAGGGTTAATCTTGAACCGGCCCTTTCCCCCACGGATCGGATGGGAGGTCATTTCGTCCAGGGGCATGTGGATGGAGTTGGAAACGTTACCGGCCTGAAACGGGGCCACTTCTGGACTCTCACGGTGGAAGTGCCGGATCCCCTATTGCGGTACACGGTTCCCAAGGGGAGTATTGCCGTGGACGGGATCAGCCTGACCATCGCCGCAATTGCCCGGAGCACCCTCACCTTTGCCCTGATTCCCCATTCGATCCAGGCCACGACGCTTTCCGACATGAAACCCACAACTCCTGTTCATCTTGAAGTGGATATTCTCGCGAAGTATGTGGAGCGTCTTCTGACTCATGCGTCAGATTGATCAGGCGGGGGTGACGGCCGGAACCCTGGTCCATCACCGTTCGGTGAAGGTTCCGCATTTTTTTCACACGGCCACGCTGAAGCCCTATGAGCTTGTCTCCCGTTCCATTCTCTCCTTCGACCCTCTGAAGAGGCAGGTATTGCCTCCTTCCTCCCAGGATGAGTACAGGGTCGTGAGCCGGGATGCGTTGAGGGAAAGCGCCAGAACGCTCTCGGAGGAAGTAATCCTGATCCCCCACCTTCCGCCGGAGGATCGTATTCTGGAACGGCTGGAGGATCTGTGTAATGCACTTTATTCGAGGGGAAATGCGATCCTGGTTCATGTCGAGGGGCCTCCCTTTCCATCTCTTCCGTCGATCGTCACTCCCCTTGTCTCCCTCTTTCCCGTCATGTCGGGCCAGACAGACCTCGATTCTTTTTTTACAGGACTGTCCGCACTGGCTCCCTGCGGGATACCTGTTCTTTTCTTTCCCCTCCTTCCCGGCATCAGTGATGGGCATAGAATGGCGGTGCTTCTTTCCACGATACGCATCTCCATTCCAACATCCTGCGTGGTCCCCATGGTGCCCCTCCTGGACCATGTTTCCACCACCCTGATCCTGGATCTGGTGGATCGCGGTCAGGGGGATGCGGGACGTGCCTATCACCTTCTCTTCCAGACGGCGCGAAGTGAAATCGACCGGCGTCTGATGGATGAGTTCTTCGAATCATTCAAGGGACCGGAATTCACGGGTCTGATTCCGCTTCAAACGGCAAATCCCCTCCGGAAAGAAAATCTGATGTGGGCGCAGCGATGCTACCTTCTCTGGCATTCTCTCCTCGAAAGGGGAGATGACGATGTTGCCTGGGCCTGGTACCGTGCCGCCCGGAAGATCTGGGGCCTGAACCTGTCCCTTTCGACCATGTTCAACGAAGGAAACCTCTCCCTGCTGGAGCTGGATGGCCGGATCATGCGTTCTCTGTCCGCCGTATTTCAGGGTGAAGAGAGCCGTCTTGATCCGGTAGAAGTCCAATGGATGCCGTAAGCCTCTACATTCATATCCCCTATTGCCTGTCCCGATGCGTTTACTGTGATTTCAAGACCTCTACCGACCTGCACACTCTGTGTAAGTATCCGGGTGCTGTCGCGCATGAAATCGCACGGAGAGGGGGAATTCACGGTTGTGGGGCCACTCTCTATTTTGGAGGGGGGACACCCTCCCTCGTGGATCCCGAGGATCTGTACACGCTTGTGACGCTTGCGGGGCTGTCGGGAGATGGAGAAGTAACCCTGGAGGTCAACCCGGATGATGTGACGCCGGAACGCATGTCGGCCTGGAAATCCGCCGGAATCAATCGAATCTCGCTTGGGGTTCAGACCATGAACGAAGAAGAGCTGGTCCTGGTCCGGCGGCGCCATCGTGCCGAAGAGAGCCGACGGGCCATGAAGCTTGCGTCGGACCGCTTCGCAAACTGGAGCGTTGATCTTATTGCAGGGTTTCCAGGCCAGAGCTGGGACTCGCTGATGACAACTCTCCGGGAGATCGTTCTCTATGCGCCGCCCCACCTTTCTCTTTACGCGCTGGAGTTTGATTCGGACAATCCCCTCACCGTCGATCCGGATCATCAGGCTTCCCTTCTCCGCCGGGCATGGGAATGGCTTGGAAACCAGGGCTACAGGCACTATGAGGTTTCCAATTTTTGCAGGGGACAGGCACGGTGCCTCCACAACCTCACCTATTGGAGACGGGGAGAATATCTGGGGTTTGGCGCTGCAGCCCACTCCTTTTTTCGAGGGGTCCGCAGATGGAACCTCTATCCTGTGGATCGGTACCTGGACGCACTATCCAGAGATGAAGATCCGGTTGAGGGCATGGAGGTAATAGATCCCCGGCAGTCCTTGTGGGAAAGGATCATGCTGGGACTTCGCCTGGATGAAGGAATTCCCGATACCTGGCTTTCCGCCGGGACGCTGGACGCCTGGTTGACGCAGGGGTACTGCGACCTGATCCGCAATAGAGTCTGTATGCAGGAAGCCGGATGGATGGTTCTCAGCGAACTTCTGGCTTCAGCAGAGGAAGACGATAGGTGGACCACCAGCGCAGGAAGAGGAGAAAGTGGTCGTTCGAGCGAGACTCAATAAAGTGACATAGTTCCATTTCGCGGATGGATCGATCCAGGGGCCATCGGTAGGTCAGCATCCGATAAGCCGCGATCACCAGGCCTGTCCTCTCTCTGCCGTTGTTGCAATGAACAAAGACGGGGGGGGGGGACTCCAGGACCGCACGCAGAATCAGGTTGAGCTGGGAATTGAGGTAGTTGATATCGGTCTTCGACGTACTCAACGGGATGTGAACATAATAGATGCGCTTGTTTTTATCCCGAGTCTTTGTGTTCATTTCAAGGATATTTTGCCCTTCGCGTCCCCCGAGAGCCCGCAGGTTGATGATCGTTTTAATGCCCATGGACTGGAGAGTTTCATATCCGTTGATATTTCCACGGATAAAGGGCTGGCCCCCCCGGTATACCTGATTGTCCACGCGGGCCCAGTTGATCAGACCGTCTCCACGGTCGGAAAGGGAAGTGAGGTCCTTTGTGCAGGGAGCACATCCCGGACAGTCCGATGCCAGGCACAGAGAAGCCTGAATTGCCAGGAGAAACAAAACTGTTCGGAACATGTTTGTCCATTATCCCATAGAGAAAGGGGGGCTTCAAGGAGACATGGTGATGCGATTATAATGTGCATCATGTCGAATCACTCTCAGTGGTGGAATCTTCTCCGGCCTCCCGAAGCCGCTCTTGCAGCCCTTTTTCCCCTGGCGGGATTCTGGTTGAATCATGGCGGAGGGATCCCACCTTTTTTCCTCGCCGGGACCGCAGTTCTTTTCGGGTTCGGACTTGTTGTCGATAATGGAATCGAGGGCTACCTCTTCCATGAAAAGGATGCCGTCGGCGGGGATTATCCCGTTCATCTCTTCTCGTCCCATCTGGAATGGGCGAGAAATCTCAGGACCCTCTTTTATGTATCCTTTCTTCTTCTATCCTTCCTGAACGGCGGAACTGTCTTTGCCGCAGGTGCGGTGAGCTATTTCTGTGCGCGTCTCTATAACGACCACAGGGTCTCCGCAAAGGCCCATCCGCCCCTAGGTCTGATCTGTCACTTTCTGGGTGGTTTTTCCTTCTTTCTCTACGGTGGATTCTGGGATGGACTGATCCTTCCCCCCATCACCCTTCCCGGTCTCGCTCTTTCCGCGATCTGTTCGGGCGGGTATCTTAACCATCTCGACCTTGATCGAGATCGTGACTTTCATCAGGGAATATCCACCCTGGCGCACCGTTTTTCAAAAAAGGTCCTGGCCTGGATGGCCTGTTCCTTTATTGTGGCCGGAGACGGACTCCTGGCCTTCTGGTTTTTTCCTCAAAGGATCGGAATGTCATGGATCATGGTAGCGACAGGGGTTTTCGTTCTGGCGGCACGGATCCTTCTTGTTTCTCCCAGATCTTTTCGCACGTTGTACCGGGCGATTCATGGAGTTTCCCTTGCAGGGCTTATGGTTCTTCTATGGGTCTGATGTTTCAGGGTACACCCTGGATCAGGAGGGTTTTTCCCCCTTGTCGGAAGGGCCGCCATATTCAGTGCGAATAGGCCCGAACGATTGTTCATATTGAGCGATGTTCATTTTTAGGGTTTCGAGAATTCGCTTGGCGTGAAAGGGCGTGGTAATCAGCCTTGCATGGATTTTGACTTCGGGCTTTCCCGGAACCACACGGCCCAGATCCAGGACAAATTCGGTAGGATTGTGAAAAATATTTGCAAAATTCACATAAATACCCTGATCAACATCGTCGCCTACGATTACTTTCAGCTGAACCTGTTTTGTTTCGTCCATGACGGTATAATACCAGAATAAGGAGGTGCCATGAGATACCTGACTATGTTCTTCATCATTTTTATTACGGCTTCACTGCTCTTCCCCATGACCGTGGAAGAGGCGGATCAGCTCTGGCTCAGTCGGGATCAGGGCTCCGAAGGCCCTGTGGCTTCCGCGGAAACGGCTCAGAACATCGTTGACGCGTACCGGGGTCTTCTTCAGACGTCCCCTAAGGATCTTTCCCTTCGCTGGAAACTCATGCGCGCCCTCTATTTTCAGGGGCGATATACGGGCCAATCGGTTGAAGAGCAGCAGGCCACCTTTTCGGATGCCATTGCACTGGGAGAGAAGGGATTTGAGCTGATTCAGAAGGAGTTTCAGGCGGACCCGGACGATAAGCCGGAGAAGATTGCGGCAAAACTGAAGGGAAACGAGGATGCTCTGCATCTGTACTTTTATCAGTCTGTCGCCTGGGGTCAATGGGCGCTTGCCTTCGGGAAAATGAAGGCGGTACGGAAAGGGGCAGCATCCAAGATCCGCGATTATTCCACCGTTTGTGTTCTGGCGGATAAGACCATGGAAAGTGCAGGACCGTTACGGGTTCTGGGCCGTCTTCACCATCAGACACCCCGGGTCCCCTTTATCACGGGCTGGGCCTCCAATAAAGATGCGATGAAATATTTGAAAGAGGCCGTGTCGCTGGGTCCGGAGAATCCGATGAACAAGCTATTCCTCGCGGAACTCCTCCTGGATGAAGACGAACCGCAGCAGGCGAAGGAGCTTCTTACAGAGATTGCATCCATTTCCCCGCGACTCGAGTATCAGGTGGAAGATGCGGACACATCCATGGAAGCCGCCAGACTGTTGAAGACAATCAAGAAATAACGGACCCGGATATCTTATTTCGATTCGGTAACCGGACCGACCGGCCAGTTCTGATGGTCGATCCTGTGTGAAAAAGTTACGAAGGTCAATTCCTGCATTAGTTTGTGGAGCGGGACCTGACGTTCGGGATGGACCCAGAGAGGATCCAGCTCAACCGCAGGGTACAGGGCAAAGGAACGGGCCAGGAGGTGAGCGTGGGGAATGGTGAGATCGGGTTCTTTTATGATCCGGTCCCCGTAATAGAGAATATCAAGATCGATCTCACGGGGGCCCCAGCGGGATGAGGAAATTCGTCCGGTTTTCCTTTCAATCTCTTTCAGCAGATGAAGAAGCTCCCGGGGCGGAATGTCGGTGGAAATCAGGAGAGCTGAATTGAGAAAGAGGGGTTGGTCCGGATTTCCCCAGGGCTCACTTTCATAGAGCGAAGCAGCACGAAGGACTCTGATCCCATGCTGATGGGAGATCCAGTTCCGTGCAGTTGAAAGGAAAGAAATTCGCGGATGGATGTTTCCACCCAGGCCAAGACAGGCACGAGTCAATGCTAGTCTTCTTCGTCGAGCTCGTCCTCTTCTTCCTCGTCGTAGCCCAAATCTTCATCTATTTCGTCCGTGTCATCATCTTTAAACAGATCCGTCTTGTCTTCAATGACTTCTTCAAGGGCGCGGACATCCGAAATTTCGTGTCGCTTTTCCTCTTCCTCGTCGACCATTCGGCCGCAGCGAGGACAGGCCGGTTCTGGCTTTTCCAGGTCGTAGAACTTGGTTCCACATTCGATGCACAGGTGCTTCTTACCCAATCCTTGGTTCATGGTGTCTCCTCAAAAACATGAAATGTGTTGATATCAAACCTGGTACGGCTTGTCAAGAGGCACGATTGGCCGTACAATGGTCGCCATGCAAATTTTCCGCATCCTTCTGATCCTGATCATGGGTTCCCTTTGCTTCGGAGAGGCCGACCTTGAATCCGTTCTGGACAGGGTTTCCCAGGCTCAGAGTAAAATCGAAACACTGCGTGCTTCCTTCGTTCAGGAAAAGCAGAGTGATTTTTTTGCTGAAAATGTAACTTCTTCTGGAGTTCTTTACTATAAGGCACCGGATTCGATCCGGTGGGAATACGAATCCCCCTCGAAGATCATCATTCTTATCACCCATGAGACCGTAACCTTCTACGATGTGGAGCAGAAAAAGGCCGAACGTACGGTGGTTGGGAGGGTCAGAAAGAAGATTCAGCAATACATGATGGCGACCGAACCGCTTGAAAAGCTGAAGCGCTATTTCACCATATACTTCGCTGAAAAGGAGAAAGAGGGACGGTATTACCTGCGCCTTGTCCCTGCGGTTCGAAAAATTGAAAAGCACCTCAGTGAAGTGAATATCGAAGTCGATCGGGAATTGAATCTGCCCGTTTCCGTGGCCTACACCGATAGTGATGGAGACCTGACCCGTTATAAGTTGCACGGGATTGTCATCAACGAGCCGATCGATCCGGAAAAATTTAGACTGGATCTTCCTTCCGACGTGCAGATTCAGGAGTTCAGGCTGAAACCTTGAGTGCCATTACCTTCAAAGTCACCCATAGACACGGGAGTACCCGTGCCCGAGTCGGAGAACTCCGTACGCTCCACGGAGTGGTGCAGACGCCTGCATTCATGCCCGTTGGAACCTATGGAGTCGTCCGTGCCGTACCTGCGCATATCCTCAAAGAAATCGGTGCGGATATCATGCTGGTAAACGCCTATCACCTGATGCTGCGCCCGGGTCTCGACCTGCTTGGCCGGCATGACGGAATTCACGCCTTTATGGGGTGGAAGGGTCCCGTACTTGCGGACAGCGGAGGCTACCAGGTCTTTTCGTTAAAGGATCGAGTGACCATCTCTCCGGAGGGATGCACCTTTCGCGACACTCTTGCCGGAGATCTGCATACCCTGACTCCCGAGGCTGTCGTCACCTTCCTTCAGACGGCGGGACTGGATATCGGCATGGTACTGGATGTCTGCCCTCCTCCCGATGCGGGTGATCAGGATCAGCTGCGGGCCATGGATCTGACGAAGAACTGGGCGGAGAGATCCATAAATGTATGGGATCCCGAGCGCATGGGGCTCTTTGGCATTGTTCAGGGCGGAGGAGATTTGAGCCGGCGGGAGCGTTCCGCCTCGGAAATTGGTTCCCTCGGGTTTTCCGGCCACGCCATCGGAGGCCTGGGGATTGGAGAATCGCCCGAAACCACGTGGTCCTGTGTTGAGACCTGTACAGGAGTGCTTGATGAAGACCGCCCGCGGTATCTTATGGGTATGGGATACCCGGAGGATATTGAGAGAGCCGTGGCCCTGGGTGTGGATCTCTTTGACTGTGTCCTCCCCACGCGAAATGCGCGAAACGGTCAACTCTTCACTTCGAGCGGACGCATCAATCTGAAGCAGGCCCGGCATCTTGACCAGACCGGTCCTCCCGATCCTCAGTGTGCCTGTCCCACCTGCCGGCACTACTCTCTGGGGTATCTTTCTTATCTTTACCGGATCAAAGATATGGGTGCCTCTATCCTCTCTTCGATCCATAATCTCTGGTATTACCTTGACTTCATGAAGCGATTAAGGCACACTATTGCCTTCAATTTACCCATAGGGGGGAACTGTGAACCAGCCCAATGCCCTGGTACAACTGATGCCGCTGATTCTCATTCTTCTGGTCTTCTACTTCATTCTCATTCGACCCATGCAGAAGAAGCAGAAACAGCACCAGGTCTTTCTGAAAAATCTGAAAAAGGGTGATCGGGTCATTACCTCGGGAGGTCTATACGGAGTCGTTCAGTCTGTGGATGATCAGACGGTTTCGTTAAAGCTCTCCGAGCAGGTAAAGGTCAAAGTCGCCCTCTCAGCCATATCGGGATTGCAGCCCGATCAAGGAGGCGAAAATGGATAGGAGCCTGCTCTGGAGGCTTTCCCTCATCGTAGTGGTTATGGCGTTCTGCATTCTGTCTCTCTTTCCTCTGAATGAGAAAGTCAAGCTGGGGCTTGACCTGAAGGGGGGAATTCACCTTGTCCTTGAGGTTCATACGCTGGATGCCATCAAAGCCGATACGATCGATGCCATGGAGTCAGTCGAAAACCGGCTCTCCCGCGAGAGTATTGCCAAAACGGACAGCCGTCTTATTGGAGATGACGGGTTTGAAATGGTTTTCCCGCCTGAATCACTGGAACAGGCCTACAGCCTTGCAAAGGACTATTTGCCGGGCTGGGACCTGGAAACCCAGGAGCCCGATACCCTTCGGGGAACCATGCAGGCCGTTTTTAAGCGGGAGCGTGAAGACCTGGCCGTCCGGCAGGCTCTGGAAACCATTCGCAACCGCGTGGATGAACTGGGACTCGCCGAGCCCACCATTCAGCGGCAGGGAATGAACGATAATCGAATTCTGGTTCAGCTCCCCGGTCTGGATGATCCAACCCGGGTCAAAAATATCATTAAATCCACGGCTCTTCTTGAACTAAGCCTTGTGGAGTCCGGACCTGCGCCCGATCGGCAGACCATCATCGATGCATTGGGAGGAACGGTTCCCGAGGGTATTCGTATCCTGGACGGAAAAATCAAGAATGAAGCGGGTGATGTCATCGGCAGGAATGCCTATGCCGTAAAGGAACCTCCCGTCATCTCGGGAAGAGATCTGCGCAATGCCCGCCGGGGAATTGACAGCCAGGGACTCCCCGCCGTAAATTTCAGCCTGAATCCGACCGGTGCCAAAAAATTTGAAAAGGCCACTGCGGTCAATATAGGCAAACAGCTGGCTATTATCCTGGACGGCGTCGTCATGTCTGCTCCCCGCATCAATGCCACGATTTCCGATGAGGGCATTATCGAGGGGAATTTTTCCGTGAAAGAAGCGGAAGACCTGGCGCTGGTCCTCCGTTCCGGCGCCCTGCCGGCCAGCATTACCTATCTGGAAGAGCGGACCGTTGGACCTTCCCTGGGGCAGGACAGTATTCGCCGGGGCGTCAGAGCCGCGATTCTCGGACTCATCCTGGTCATGGTCTTTATGGTTTTTTACTACCGACTGAGCGGGATCAACGCCGTTGTTGCTCTTTTCTTTAATATCATCATTATCTTCGGTGTCATGGCGTACTTTGGTGCCGTCCTGACCCTGCCGGGGGTTGCCGGGATTATTCTGACGATCGGCATGGCTGTGGACGCAAACGTTTTGATCTTTGAGCGTGTCCGCGAAGAACTGGGCCTCGGGAAAAATGTCCGGGCGGCCCTTTCTGCCGGTTTTTCCCGTGCATTCGGGACGATCGTGGATGCCAACGTGACCACGCTGATCGCTGCTCTTTTCCTCTTTCAGTTTGGTACGGGCCCGATTCGGGGATTTGCGGTTACCCTTATGATCGGGATCCTGGGATCCATGTTCACCGCCGTCTTTGTCTCGCGGTATATCTTCGACCTAGTCCTTTCCCGAAAGGCCAGGGTCTCGTCCCTGAGTATTTAAGGGGGTTCCCATGTGGCAGATCTTTAAGCAGACGAACTATCAATTCATCAAGTACACCCGCATATGGGTTTCACTGTCCATTCTGGCCGCGGTGGTCAGTATCGGCGCCTATGTTGCGAAGGGTGGCTTCAACTATGGGATCGATTTTGCCGGCGGAACCCAGCTGACCCTGAAATTTTCCCAGAAGCCGAATCTGAATGAGATGCGGAAGCTGATGGGTGAACTGAATATGGGGGATGTCGTGATTCAGGAATTCGATGAGGAGGGTCTCAATGAGATCATGATCCGAATCGAAAATACCGGTGAAGAGGGGGATATTGCCGGTAGTGTCCTCTCCCATCTGCACCAGCAGCTTTCGCCCGGTGCCGGAGAAATGGACCTGAATTTTATGGGCCGGGATGCCCTCGCGCAGAATCTCGAATCCATTCTTCCCGGCAGGGATGAAGAAGCTGAGCAGGTTGCCGCTGCCGTGGCTTCCTTCAAGAAAAGCCATGGAATCATTACCTCCATGGATGATCTTTCCCGCGAGGAATCGATTCCGGATGACATGGCCTCGATCCTGAAAGAGAAATTTACACTGGGTTCCTTTGCTCTCATGGGAGCGGAGAATGTAGGGCCCAAAGTCGGAAAGGATCTTCGCAGTAAAGCGCAAAGTGCGATTATCTGGTCTCTTTTCGGGATGCTTTTCTATATCTGGATCCGGTTCCGGCACTTTGCCTATGGGTTCGGTGCCATCGTGGCAACCTTTCATGACGTTATCATTACGCTGGGTGTCTTTGTCGTACTGGGCCTTGAAATTAACCTTACCGTTGTGGCGGCACTCCTTACCCTTGTCGGATATTCGGTCAACGATACGGTCGTAGTCTTTGATCGAATCAGGGAAACGTTGAGAAAATCACGAAGACAGGACTTCCCGACACTGGTTAATCAGGCCATCAACGAAACACTCTCCCGGACGATTATCACTTCCGGCACAACCTTTCTTACCGTGCTCAGCCTTTACATTCTGGGAGGCGACGTGATTCGCAACTTTGCCTTTACCCTCGTGATCGGGATTTTTATCGGGACCTATTCCTCGATCTATATTGCTTCTCCGGTTGTGATCTTTATTCATAAGTTCGCAGAACGGAAGCGACAGGCGAAAAGAAAATAGTACAGGGATCCATACAACTCGACAGAGTACTCGAAACGTACCGTCAACATAATCAAGATGAAGGCGGCCTGGAAATGATCCGGGCCGCTTTTGATTTCTCGGCCCGGGCTCACTCGGGCCAGAAACGAAAGTCAGGGGAACCCTATATCACCCATCCGGTTCAGGTGGCTTCGACGCTTGCGTCCATGGGGCTGGACCATGAAACCGTTGCGGCAGGACTTCTTCACGACGTGATTGAGGATTGCGGGGTGACTGTCGAGGCACTGCAGGACCGGTTTGGCTCAACGGTAAGCGGCCTGGTGGAAGGGGTTACCAAAATCGGAATGTACAACCTGAGTCGTCCGGATCAGCAGCAGATTCTAAGCTTTCGAAAGATGATCCTGGCCATGGCGGAGGATCTCCGGGTCATGCTGGTCAAATTGAGTGACCGGCTTCACAACATGCGCACACTGGCATCCCTGGATTCTGAAAGTCGGAAAAGAATCGCGGAGGAGACGCTGCACATCTATGCTCCCATCGCCAACCGGCTGGGCATGTGGAGTGTGATGGCGGAACTTGAGGATTTATCTTTTGCAGAACTTCATCCAAAGGCATCGGCTCGCATTGCGTCGGATCTTGAACGTGCGAAGCCCAGGGCCCGTGCCTTTATCGTGCGTACGAGAAGAAAAATTCTCAAAAAGCTTGGAGGTGCGGGACTCGGTGTCA
This sequence comes from Thermoanaerobaculia bacterium, assembly GCA_035593605.1. Lineage (NCBI taxonomy): Bacteria > Pseudomonadati > Acidobacteriota > Thermoanaerobaculia > Thermoanaerobaculia bacterium. Next base: position 34,223 of record DAOSWS010000018.1, read on the forward strand.
CCGTCCAGGCCAGGATGAAACATCTCTACAGCATTTTTTCGAAAATGGAACGAAAGGGATACGACCTTCAGAGGCTCCATGATATCTTTGCCTTCCGGGTCGTCACACAGAGTGAGGACGAGTGTTACCGGTGCCTCTCTCTCCTTCATGATGCATGGAAGGCTGCACCGGGTAGGGTGAAGGACTATATTTCCCGGCCAAAACCCAATGGGTATCAGTCACTTCACACCATTCTGCTGTCGGAGGACAACCTCCCCTTTGAAGTCCAGATTCGTACGCAATCGATGCATCGGATCGCTGAATCGGGTGTGGCCGCTCACGCCCTCTACAAGACTGCCCGATCCGGATTGCGGGACGTGCAGAGGGAGCTTCTCTGGATCCAGAGGCTGAAGGAACTGGCCCAGGAAACCGATTCCATGGATGCGATCCGTACGTCTCTCCGGGAGGAAGAGATCTTCGTTCTTACGCCGGGGCGAGACATCATTGCGCTTCCCAGAGGTGCGACCATCCTTGATTTTGCCTACCGTATCCACACGGACGTCGGGCATCGGACATCGGGAGCCCTGGTCCATGACAGAATGGTGCCGCTTGCGACCGAATTGAAAACCGGGGATGTTGTCACCATCCTGACGCATCCGAAGCATCGGCCCTCACGTGACTGGCTTTCCATGGTGGTTACGGCTTCGGCAAGAGGGAAAATCCGAAAGGCGCTCCAGCAGGAAGAGCGAAAGAGGGCAGAAGAGACAGGTCAGAAGATCTTTGAACGATTTGTCCGTCTGCATGGCCTGGACAGCCGCCAGATTTTGAACAGTGAACCCTTTCTGGACGCACTCCGCCACAGAGGGTACTCCAGAGAGGTGGATCTCTTTATCGCGCTGGGGCAGGAGCGCGCCGACCTCGAGCGAATCCTTGAACCATGGCTCCCTGCCGAAGAAAGCCTGACAGAGGAGCTTCCCCCGGTTACGAGGATTCATGAAGACAACCGGGTCCTGGTTGGTGGCGAGGACGGTCTCGATGTCCGGTATGCCGGCTGCTGCTTTCCGTTGCCGGGGGATTCGATTCAGGCCCAGGTAACGCGGACACGAGGAATTGTTATCCATCGATCCTCATGCGCATCCCTGCGGAGCGACACACTGTATCCGGCCTCCTGGCTGCCGGGAAGGACGGGACGGTTCCGGGCCCGGATTATGGTCCAGGTCGAGGAGCCCTTCCTGTCCTCTCCGGATCTTACCCGGGAGTGTCTGGCTTTTGGTCTTGGGGTCAGTGAAATTCAGCGGAGACTGATTTCACCGGGACGTGCGCTGTTGTCCTTTATGCTGTTCGTGCGCCATATAAACGACTACCTGAGCCTTCGAGGAAGGCTGTTACAGATGAAAGGGGTCGTGGACGTATCGAGGGCGGGCGAAGGGAAGAGAAACCCTACGCAACGATCTTTTTAACCTTGCCCGAACGGAGGCAGCGCATACATACGTTCATGCGGCGCTTGCCGCCGTTCCATTCCACCCGGAGCTTCTGGATATTCGGTTTCCAGCGCCTTCGAGTCAGATTATGGGCGTGGCTGATCGCATTTCCCGCTACGGGACGTTTCCCGCAAATATCACAGACATGTGCCATAGGGCGCAGATTGTAGCACAGGTTGGTTCTCCCATCAAGCGAAAGACGGAGAAATGAGCGAGCCGGTTTTCATGCTCAATATATTGAGTTTCATTTTTTTGCAATGCCTACATATTGTGTGTGCCGCGCATATCGATCCAGTCAAAATCTATAATGAGTTTGTCAAGGTTTGGATCCAGGATCGCTATATTCGATTTTCAACGAAAAGGAATGAAGCACCTTCCAACTCTATTTACAAATCATGGATTCCCGATGTCGTCCCGATTGATAGTTTTTTCTCACTTTAACCTGATTCAATACGTGGAAATGAATCGGAAGCAAAAAAGCGATGTGGATCGTCACACCTTTGTTTATGCCGTCTTTTCTATCCTCAATCCAAGGGGATGCCGATTTCACATGGATGAAGCATTCGTCCCCCACTTGACAACCTTGATTTCTTGTGCTAACTTAAAGTTTAGCATTAAGTAATTATGGATAAACGCCTGGGAAACTTAGATTTATCTGGTGGTGACTATGATCTTTAAAAAGAAGAGCAAGGGTATTGTCGGTTTGGATCTGGGATCCTCCACGCTCAAACTGGTCGAGCTTAGACGAAAAGGGGACCGGTACCACCTGGATAAAGTTGGAATCGCCCCCCTGGCGCCGGAGGCCATCGTCGACGGCGCCATCATGGATTCTTCGCTTGTCGTAGATTCCATCTCTCAGCTCTTTAACCAGTTAGGTGTGAAAAACCAGAGTGTGGGGATCTCCATCTCGGGGCATGCCGTCATTATTAAGCGGATTACTCTGCCCATCATGTCTCCTGAGGAGCTGGCGGAATCAATTCAGTGGGAAGCCGAGCAATATATTCCCTTTGACATCAACGATGTCAACCTGAGTTATACGCCCCTCGGAGATGAACCGGATGGACAGAACATGGCGGTACTGCTGGTCGTCGCCAAGAAGGATAAGGTGACGGACTACACCGGATCTGCAATCCAGGCCGGAAAAACGGTTGTTCTGGTGGATGTCGACGCCTTCGCCCTCCAGAATTCCTTTGAGATGAATTATGGTCTTGGTCCCGATGCCAATATGGCGCTCGTAAATATCGGGGCCAACATCATGAATGTGAACATCATCATCTCCGGAGAGAGCGTGTTCTGGCGTGACATCAGTTTTGGTGGAAACCAGTATACCGAGGCAATCATGAGGGAGATGGGATTGAGCTGGGATCAGGCCGAAGCCCTGAAAAAGGGCGAGAAGATTGAAGGCTTTACCCACGAAAACGTGATTCCCATCTGTAACACGGTTACGGAGGAGCTCGTACAGGAGCTTCGAAAGACCCTCGACTTTTTCCAGCAGAGCCTCGGCCAGGGTGACATCAACCACCTCTACCTTGCGGGGGGAGCTTCCAAGACGGTGAATCTCGTGACGCTCATGCAGGAGAGACTTGGAATCGGCGTCGAGATCATGAATCCGCTCAAGGAAGTTTCCTACGATGAGAGCAAGTTCGATCCCGAATGGCTGAATGATCTCGCACCACACCTTGGGGTTTCCGTTGGCCTGGCCATTCGAGAAGTGGGGGATTAATCCATGATAAAAATCAACCTGCTCCCGGAAGCTCAACAACCGACTCGAAGGTTTGAGGCCGTTTCCGTCGGAAAGGGAGATAATCTGGCAAATATCGCTCTCATCTCTCTCATCGTCGTAGGCCTCCTGGTCTCGGGATTTCGCTGGTGGACGCTGAATTCGGAGAAGAAGAACCTGAACCTCAGAATTAAGGAAGCCGAAGCCGAACTCGAGCGTCTGAAACCGATTCTCGAGGAAGTGGAACGATTCAAGAAAAGGAAGGATCTCCTCCAGAAAAAGCTGGACCTTATTCAGGATCTCAAGGCCAACCAGAAGGGTCCCGTGCATATCATGGATGAAATTTCCCAGAAAGTTCCGGAATATCTCTGGTTTGACCAGCTTGAGCTGAAGAGTAACACCATAACCATAAGAGGAGGCGCCCTCAATCCGAATGAGGTCGCCGAATTTCTGAAAAACGTGGATGATTCTCCATACTTCTCTGAGCCCACATTGAAGGAAATCAGGGAGCAGAAGGAATACTACACCTTCTCCTGCAACTTTGGATTTACCTTCAACCCGGCGAAAGCATCTGAGGGTCAGAAGGAGGTCGGCAATGGGTCTTGAGTTCGATCTTAAGGGTAAACCCTGGTACATTGGAGCCGCCATCGGGCTTTTCATTGGAGTGGCCATCGTTGTTGCTCTCCAGATGATGGTCTTCAAAAATATGCAGAAGGACATACGAAGCCTTCAGAACAAGCTCCAGGACCGGCAGAAAAAATTATCTGAAGCCCAGGCTGCCCAGAGAGAACTTCCAAAGTTTCGTGAGGAAGTTGCAAAACTGGAGAAGCAGCTTGAACAGCTCGTTCAGATTCTTCCTTCGAGTAAGGAAACGCATAATATCATTAAGAAAATCAAGTCTCTCGCCGACCAGGGTGATTTTGACCTGAAGAGCTTTATCCCGAAGAACATCCAATCCAAGGGTTTTTATGCGGAATGGCCTATCGATGTGAACGTGGAAGGAACTTACCATAACCTGGCTCTATTCTTCGATAAGCTGAGGACCTTCCCGCGCATTGTCAATATCGCTTCCATGAATATCCGGTCGGTCAGCAACCAGACTGTGAACACGATTAATGCGACCTTTTCAATGGTGACCTATATCTACATGGAAGAAAAGGAAAGTTCAGCAGATAAACCCGCCAAGGGAAAAAAGGGAGGTAAGAAATGAGAACGCTCGTCACCCTTTTGACTCTTGTAATTCTCCTTGTCGGGCTGACGCCCGCGCTCCTGGCTCAGGAGGCCGAGGAAGAATCTATCGCCCCGCCTGCGGAAGAAGTGGATACCTATTCCTACGATCCGGGTGGACGTCGCGATCCCTTCCTGTCCCTTGTAAAAGGCAAGGTGGGAATTACCCATTCTGATTGCGAGGAAAACACCATCGGTTGCCTGATGATTGAAGAAATCGACATTCAGGGAATCTGGCAGATTAAGGGAGAATGGCTTGCCGAAGTTCAGGGTAAGGATGGAAGCGTGTACTGGATTAAAGAGGGGGATTCTCTTCGAGACGGAGAAGTCCTCAGCGTAGATGATAAAACTGTGATCTTTCGCCAGAAAGTTAATGATCCCACGCGGATTAAACCATTTCGAGAAGTGGTCAGATCCCTCTTTGAAGAAAAGTCTCAGGGGAGGTCCAAATGAGAAAGCCTACGCTTTTCACGATTATCGCCATTTTAGCGTTCTCGCTCGCGGCCTGGGCATCCGCCATTGAACTCCAGACGATCACGACACGGGAAACCTCGAAAGGGTTTGACCTTGTGATCCAGGCATCCGACACTCTTATTTACACGTCCTACCAGAAGGATCCTGCTCACTTTGTCGTGGAACTTCCGGATGTTCATGTCGGAACTGCACTTGGCGACACGGTCAGAGTGAATGGCCTCTCTGAACCTATCACCATTGAATCCCGATCCAGCAGCACGGTTCTCGAGATTCCCATTCCGGTTGGAACGGATTATCAGGTTCGAAGTGAGAAGAGTAACCTTGTGATTGCCTTTGACAGCCCGACCCGCTCGATCCTGACAGACCTGACATTGAGCTGGGCGGACGAGCCCGTTTTGAAAATCAGAGGGCAACATCTCCCCGAACCGGAGATCGAGTATCTTCAAAATCCTTCCAGAATCGTTATGGATTTCCCGGGAACGGTCAATGCCTGTCCGCATCCTTCGTATTTCATCAATCAGGATGAGGTTCAGAGGATTCGAATCGCACAGTTTAAAATGGATCCCGAACCGATTACACGGGTGGTCATTGAAACGGACCGCTCCTATCCTGTGGACCTGGATACTGACGGAGACCTGATGCTCGCATCTTTGCGGACTCACGGCGAAAGTGTTCCGGTGGAAGCGGCGCCTCTGCCCATTCCCGTTCCTGAACCCCAGGGATATTCCTCCGATATCTATCAGACTCAGGATATCCCGGCGGAAGAAGTCGTGTATGCCGGTGAGCCCATTACTCTGAGGCTGAAAGATGCGGACATCCGTGACGTCATCACGACTTTCAGTGAATACCTGGGCATCAACATTGTCATGGATCCCGAAGTGTCCGGGCGCGTGACTGTAAATCTCATTGATGTTCCCTGGGATCAGGCCCTCGATCTCATTCTGAAGATCAATGGCCTGTCAAGCGTTCTGGAAAACAATGTTCTTCGAATTGCCAAAGCTGCCAAACTGGCCCAGGAGGCTCAGGAAAAGCGCAGAATCAGGGAAGAGCAGGAGCTGAATAAACCTCTCCAGATGGTTCTGAAACGGCTCAGCTATGCAACGGCCCAGGAGATTCAGGGGAACCTTAACCCGCTTCTGTCCAAGCGGGGAACGATAAACGTGGATGACCGAACCAACATGCTCATCATCCGCGATCTTGAAGAATACATTCCCCCTGTTCTCAAGCTGATCGAAAAGTTGGATATTTCAACGCCTCAGGTTGTGATTGAGGCCAGAATCGTAGAAACCACAAAGAACTTCGTACAGAGACTGGGTATCGACTGGGGTTTTCAGGCGATTGCGGATCCCTATTACGGAAATACAACGGGAATCCGGTTCCCGAACACGTACGACATTGCCGGCAGTGTCGCCCTTCCCTCGGGTAATCCTCTTCTGTCCATGACGTTTGGAAATATCCTGGGATCCTTTAATCTGGATGTGGCCCTCACGGCTGCGGAAAGTGACGGTCTGGTCAAAATTGTCTCCGCTCCGCGCATCATGACCCAGGACAACCTTGCGGCCATGATTCAGAGCGGTGTTCAGATTCCCGTACAGACCACTGCCAACAACACCACAACGGTCCAGTACATTGACGCAACGCTTCGCCTGAATGTCACTCCGCAAATTACGGCTGAAGGCACAATCGTGATGAAAATCGATGTCCAGAAGCGTGAACCCCTAACGGGTTTGACCGTAACAGGCGGTCAGAATGCTCCCCTGTCCACACGTCAGGCCAATACTCAGGTCATGGTCCGGGATGGTGGAACCACCGTTCTGGGAGGTATTTACCAGATTACGGATAACATCAGTAAAAACAGGGTTCCCTTCCTCCATCGAATCCCCATCCTGGGCAACCTGTTCAAGAATCATGCCAACGAAAAGCGGCACGATGAGCTTCTGATTTTCATCTCGCCGCGAATCGTTAAGAACCTTTAGGAGGTTGATATGAGAAATCGCACCCTTATCTGGGCCTTATCCCTCATCGTCCTCTTGGGATTAGTCGGGTGCACCGATCAGGAGAAGACGGACACGGATGTCTACCTGCTGACTACGGTGACAAATGATGGTATGCACTATTATGTTGATATTGCCACGGACCTCCCTACCCTGATCAGCATTGATATTACATCCTACCCCAAGAACCCCGATGCAAGCCTCTCCAACCTCCAGGATGTTACCCTGACCAGGATGGTCGTAAACTGGAAACGTGCCGATGGTGGTACTGTGACTCCGGATCCATTCTCCATCTCCATCTATCATGTTGTGGAGGCCGGGCAGACGACCAGTATCGATAATATTCCCCTGATGTATCCGGACCAGCCATCCCTTCCTCCCTTTGATCAGCTCTTCCCCTGGAACGGCGGTCTGGACCCGGAAACTCTGAAGCCCTATGTCGATTGTGATGCCGAGATCACTTTCTACGGCCGTACGGCCAATGGAAAGGACATCACGGCAAAACATACCTTATCGTTCGTCCACTTTTTTTACGGTGGAACGAAGTAGGAGGAGTCCATGAGAACCAAGATATCCCTCGTCCTTCTTCTCTCGTTCATCCTCCTCACCTTTGGATGCACAGACGGTGAGAAGACGCCATCTTCGGGCAGCCCTACCACGCCGTCTGGAGATACGTATACCTTTACCAGCCTCTCGGCCGATCCCGATCCATCTATGGCGGGTGGCGCGACAGTCATTACGGCGGTAATCAGGAAAAACGGCAATCCGCTTAACGGTGAAACGATTCTGTTCAGCTCGAACCTGGGCCTTTTTCTTGAAAACGGACTGAGCAGTATCAATAAGATCGCTGAAAATGGTGTCGCGACCGTAACTCTTTATTCAGATACTGCCGGTGATGCCACGGTAACGGCCATGATCAAAACGGCAACGGCAAAAATAACCGTCACATTTGAAGAAGATGTCTTTTTTGTGACAAAGATTGTGCCCAATGCCGGATCACCGCAGACCGGTGAAGCCATTACCATTTCGGGAGTCGGATTTGTCGATCCCGTTACCGTGTCCTTTGGAGGCCGGTTTGGAGAAGTTGTAGAAAAGACCCTCACATCGATTACCGTCAACCTTCCGGTATTTGAGCTTCCGGCTCCCACTGCGGATCTGCTTGTGGACGTCTTTGTTACGCGCAGAGCCGGAACCGAGCTGGAAGAAGTTTTCACAGTTACGGGTGGTTTTACCTTCCTGCACACCATCGATGTACCCAGTATTACAGGAATCGATCCCGTGATGGGACCGAACGACGGGCAGACCCTTGTGACCATCTTCGGGGAGGGATTCGGCTGTCCAAACGTTCAGGTCTTTTTCAATAATGTTCCGGGCGCCGTTCAGGATTGTCAGGCTGGTTTTGTTACGGTACTTTCTCCAAACGCCTACGATATGGGAATCGAAAACTGTAACGATGACGTCAACATCAAGGTTCGCAACCTTGCCTGGGGCACGGAAGATAGCTACTGCTGTTTCCACTATGGTGAAGTACCGATCATAACGGCATTTGGTCCAGGGCAAGCCCTCTATGCAGGTGGTGACATTGTAACCATCTATGGCCATGGGTTTGACGAACCGGTCGCCGTATCTCTTGCCGAAGTTGCAGCTTTCCCCATATCGGTGACCGAGACGGAAGTGGTTGTCCGTGCGGGAACCTATGACCCGGCGGGTAAATGCAGCGATTTCGCAGGAAAAGTAAGTATCACAAATATTGAATGCGGTTTCAACGCAGATTCAAGCGGAGATTTTATCTACAAGGTACCCAAAGTCTATATCACATCGATTTCCCCGAGCGCAGGACAGGAAGGGGATGTGATTACGATCACGGGACAAAATTTCAACGATCCCATGCGCGTTACCTTTGGAGATGTCGAACGTCCCGCAATCTTTAATTCCTCTACCTCCATTCAGGCCGAAGTCCCCGTCTTCTCCGACAGCTACGATACTCAGGAATGCACGGTGGGAGCCTGCCAGGGAGAGCAGTACATCAATACGCCTGTAGACATCGGTGTTTATAACATCTTCACGGGATGTTCTGATGAACTGCAGAATGCATTCTTCTACATTCCCACCGATACAAGCTGCAGGATCGATGCTCCCACCTGTGGTTTCAACTTTACACCAGCAAGCCCGACTGCCGGTGGTGGCGTGTCCTTCCTGGATACCTCCAATGGCTGTGTAGATACCTGGAACTGGGATTTTGGAGATGGCAATACCTCCAATGTACAGAATCCCTCGAATATCTATGCTGCAGCTGGAACCTATACGGTTACACTGACCGTCACCAATGCTGGAGGAAGCAGTTCCTGCTCCAGGATCATTACGGTCAATCCGTGATCCATCGATGTTCGACCGAACCGCCCGCCCCTTACGGTGGGCGGTTTTTTTTCTGGTATAATTGAACCATGCAGGATCTGATTCAAGAACTGAAAGAAACCCTTGAAACTCAGCCCCAGCCGCGGGTCTTTCTGCAGCTCGCGGATCTATTTCGGCAGGGAAACCAGATTGAGGAGGCGGTTCAGACCCTGGATCGATGCCTGACCATGTTTCCCCGGTATCTTTCGGCGAAAATCGCTCTGGCGAAGATCCACCATTCCGGTGGGAACCATACGCGGGTGATTGAACTTTGTCAGGAAGTTATTCAATCTGATCCTGAAAATCTGGTGGCCATGCGGCTGGCTGCAAGCTCCTACCATGCCAGTGGCGACCTGGTGGAATCAATCAAGAACTACAAAAGATTGCGCGCAATGAACCCGGGTAACCCGGAAGTAGAGGATAAGATTCTGCTCCTTGAGGAAATGCTCAGACCCAAACTCTCCCCCAGGGAGAGAAAGGTGCAGGCTTTGAAGACGTACCTCTCAAAATACCAGCAGGGAGGGTGAACCATGGAATTTGAATCGATACTGCGCGATGCCTGCACTGGTCTTGAGGGAATCCTGGGGGTTTCCCTCGTAGGATTGGACGGAATCGCCATTGCCGCCGTCAATCTTGAGGGCACTCCTGACCTTGACAGCATGGCCGCAGAGTTGACCACCTTTTTAAAGACGATCCGCAGTACCTCAAGCACCATCGACGGGGACACTGTAAATCACATGGTGATTTATACACCCCATTCTGCTACAGTCCTGCACGGAGTCACCACGGAATACTTTATTCTGGCGATGATTCAGCGGCCTGCGATCCTGGGGAAGATCCGATTCAAGCTTCTGCGGGCTGCACTTCGTCTTAAAGAGGAAATGTCTTGAATTTCAAGGAAATTTGCGAGCTCATTCAGCTCGTGGCTGATAAGGGCATACCTCTGGTGGAAGTTGAACATGCTGGTGTCCGGGTTAAGGTACAGGGTACTCTCTCATCCCATAATACGGCAGGCGCGAGTCTTACCGTTCCGCAGGGGACCATTGAAGTTACCACGATGGCTCGCCCCCACCTCGAGGCAGAGGAGCCGGAAGGTCTGCACTATATTACCGCTCCCATGGTTGGAACCTTTTATCGCGCTCCCAAGCCGGGTGCCGATCCCTTTGTTGAAATTGGATCCCATGTGGAAGAAGGCTCAATTCTCTGCATCATTGAAGCCATGAAGCTGATGAACGAAATCGAGTGTGATTTCAAGGGTGAAATTGTGAATGTATTCCCGAAAAACGGGGAATCCGTCGAATTCGGCCAGAAACTTTTCGCCATTAAATCCGAATAAGTGTTTTCAAAAATCCTGATCGCCAACCGGGGTGAAATAGCTGTCCGCATCATACATGCGTGCAGGGAACTGGGTATTTCCACCGTGGCGGTCTACAGTGAAATCGATCGAGATGCACTCCACGTCAGACTCGCGGATGAATCGGTCTGCATCGGTCCCCCTCCTTCCCAGCAGAGTTACCTGAATTACACGGCGATCATTTCCGCCGCCGAGGTTAAAGGTGTCGATGCGATTCATCCCGGCTATGGATTTCTTGCTGAGAACCCCCATTTTGTAGAAATCTGCAATGACTGCAACATTATTTTTATCGGGCCAACCGTAGATGTCATGCACAAGATGGGGGACAAAATCTCAGCAAGAAACCTTGCCAAAAAGGCTGGTGTTCCGATTCTTCCGGGGACCCTGGATCCTGTCTCCAATATTCAGGAAGCGGGAAAAATTGCTCAGAAAATCGGTTATCCCATTATCCTGAAGGCCGCGGCCGGTGGCGGAGGTCGTGGAATGCGGATCGTACGGGATAAGACTGATCTCGCCACAACATTTGCCACTGCCTCCCAGGAAGCAGAGCTGGCATTTGGAGACGGCAGGATGTATATCGAAACATACCTGGAAGAACCCCGGCACATTGAGATCCAGATCCTGGCCGATCGAAACGGGAAGATCCTCCACCTGGGAGAAAGGGAATGTTCGATTCAGCGAAGACACCAGAAATTGATTGAGGAATCTCCATCTCCTGCGCTTACACCAGCAATTCGAAAGAAGATGGGGGATGCGGCCGTAAAGCTTGCTTCAGCCTGCAACTATATAGGAGCCGGTACGGTTGAATTTCTCCTCGACGCCAGGAAGAATTTCTACTTTATGGAAATGAATACCCGAATTCAGGTTGAACATCCGGTGACGGAAGAGGTGACGGGGTTTGATCTGGTGAAGGAACAGATCCAGATTGCTGCAGACATGCCTCTTTCCTTTTCACAGAATGATGTGATTATGAACGGTCATGCCATTGAGTTCAGGATCAATGCCGAAGATCCCGTTAAATTTACCCCCTGTCCCGGAACTGTTCAACAGGTGATTTTCCCGGGTGGACCGGGAGTGCGGGTGGACACCCACATCTATCCCGGCTATCGCATACCACCCACCTACGATTCTCTTATCGCAAAGTTAATTTTAAGGGGCAGAAACCGTGAAGAGAGTTTGCTCCGAGCCAGACGTGCGCTGACTTCTTTTATCCTTGAAGGCGTTTCCACAACCATTCCGCTCTATACGAAAATTCTGGATGACCGTGATTTCCAAAAGGGAAAACTTTCTACCCATTTCCTCCAGCGATACCTCTGAGGCTCTTCTCTACGCGATCACGACGCCTCTTACGTTAACGGATCGATCCCTTACCGATCAGATCCTCTATTTTTTGGAAATGGGAATTCAAAGGATTCAAATCAGAGAAAAGGAAATTCCGGTTTCCCGCTGGATTGACGATGCTGTGTGTGCATGCAGGGAAGCGCACCGGGCTGGCGCTCGGGTACTTATCAATGACCGGGCCGATGTGGCCCTGCTGGTCCAGGCCGATGGAGTCCATGTCGGTCAGGATGATCTGCCTCCCTGTGCCGTCCGCAAGCTGAATGAGGAATGGATCATCGGGCAATCCTGCAGTAGCCGAACGGAAGTCGATCATGCGCTTGCCGATCCCCATGTGGATTATGTTGCCATCGGTCCGGTTTTTGCTTCGCCGATTAAGAAAGATGAATCCCCGGTTGGTATGGATCTGCTCCGGTACGCAGCCGGACGAGGAAAGCCAATTATAGCCATTGGCGGTATCGATCGGTCCAACTTTGAAACTGTGATAGGGGCTGGCGCCAGTATGGCTGCAATGATAAGGGGAGTCTGGAACTGGTGAGTGAACGATTTTCCAATCGATGGGCGGTTATCATTGCTTCCCTGGGTATGGCGGTAGGAACGGGGAATATCTGGAGATTTCCCCGAATTGCCGCCAAGTACGGAGGCGGTACCTTTATCGTCGCCTGGCTCATTTTTCTCTTTACGTGGTCCATACCCCTCCTCCTGATGGAATTTGCCCTGGGAAAGGATGCCAGGAAAGCTCCGGCAGGAGCCTTTGGTGCGGTCCTGGGGAAGAAATATACCTGGATGGGAGGATTTGTCGCCCTCTGTACCACGCTGATCATGGCTTATTACAGTGTCATGTCCGGCTGGTGCCTGCGCTATACCGTCGGATCAATGTTTCAAAGTCCTTCCATCATGGCGGATCCAAGGGGTTTCTGGGAGCTTTTTGCAGATTCCGGATGGCCTCTCCTCTTTCATGCGGTCAGCCTTGTTTTTTGCGGATGGGTTGTGTCCCGGGGAATCCTTCACGGTGTGGAACGGCTGAACAAAATATTTGTACCCGGCCTTTTTATCCTGCTGGCGCTTCTGGCTCTTCGCTCGGTCACCCTGCCGGGTTCCGTCCAGGGTATTGCCTTTCTGGGACATATAGATCCGGGGCGTTTTCTCGATCACCGGGTCTGGCTGGAAGCACTCTCACAATCTGCATGGTCAACCGGGGCGGGCTGGGGGCTGATTTTAGTCTATGCCATCTATCTGCGGGAACGGGAAGATATCACCCTCACCACAATCCTTACCGGTCTGGGAAACAACTCTGCTTCGCTTCTCGCAGCGCTGGCCATCATTCCTGCGATCTTTGCCCTGGTTCCCCCGGCGCAGGTTGACGGCATGCTTGCCGAAGGGAATGTCGGTTTGACTTTTATTGTCCTCCCCCGAATCTTTGAGGTAATGCCCTTTGGGGCCTTGTTTATGATGCTCTTTTTTATCGCGCTGACTCTGGCGGCCTACTCCTCTCTGACGGCGATGATCCAACTTGGAGTCTCCAGCCTTTCCGATCTCGGCTATTCGCGCAGGACTGCAGTGATCGCAGTGGTTGGATTCGGCTTTCTGTTTGGACTCCCCTCCAGTCTTTCATTACAAATCTTTGATAATCAGGACTGGGTATGGGGGTTAGGTCTCATCCTGAGCGGCGGTTTCTTTATCTTTCTCCTCCTGAAGCGGGGTGTCGCTTTTATCCACAGTCTGATGGATCGTCATCCAGGAAATGATATCCATATCAAAAAGGGAATCTGGAAGCTGTGGGCGATTCTCCTTCCCGCACAATGGTTCTTACTGATTGGATGGTGGTTTTATCTGTCTATTACCGAATTTGAGCGAGAGACATGGTGGAATCCACTCCGGCCTTTTTCCCTGGGAACTTGCCTGCTACAATGGAGTGTAGTCCTCGCAGTCCTGGGATTATTAAATCGCACCCTTGCCCGGAGGCTTCGTGATCTTTGATTGCGTTATCTTTTTTATAATGGCAGGATTGGTCTGGATCGGATTCGCAGGTCTGATCCTTTTGGCCGTACGGGCAGAGCGTCGCAGAGAGCAGGAATCATGAGATATCTGATCCTGTCCGACATCCATTCCAATATCCCGGCACTGAATGCTGTTCTGGAAAGTACGCGCAGGCATTACTATAACCGCACCCTGATTCTTGGTGACCTCGTGGGGTATGGGGCAGACTGTAATGAAGTCGTGACAGCGGTTCGATTGCTGAAGGGGAAAAAACAGAGTGTGAGGGGAAATCACGACAAGGTTGCGGCTGGATTGGAACATGGGGCCTATTTTAATATTACCGCCCTTTCTGCCATAGCCTGGACACGACGCGCGTTATCCGCTGAAAACCTGACCTTTCTTAAGGCCGTTCCAAGGGGCCCTGCCTCCGTTTCCAAAGAGCTTCTCATCTGTCACGGAAGCCCCATGGATGAAGATGAGTATCTCTTTACCGATTATGATGCGTATCGTGTTTTTCAAGCCTTTCCGCAGAGAATTATTCTTTTTGGACATACGCACATACCCATGGTGTTCAACCTCAGCTCAGAGGGGATTTCCATTACGTTTCCCAGAGAGTCCACATTCCGGTTAAAGCTGGATCCCCATTCCCGTTACCTGATCAATCCCGGGAGTGTCGGACAGCCCAGGGATCGAAATCCAATGGCAGCCTTCGCGATTCTGGACGATAAGCGCAACAGCCTGATGATCCAGAGGGTTGCCTATCCTATTGCGACTGCCCAGAAGTCGATTCGCGATGCGGGCCTGCCCGATGTTCTGGCTCGAAGGCTCGAAGAGGGTGCCTGATGGTCCTCACTATCCTGATGGCAGCCACCATGATGACGTGGAGTACTTTTTCTGCAAGCTATCCGGAGTGGGCCCATTCCTGTCAATCCTATCAGCCGGAGCCCGAATCATGTGCCGCGCTTTCTCCTCTGGTCGAGAATCTTGAGGTGACCATCTACCTGGGCACCTGGTGCAGTGACTCGGAGCGGGAAGTTCCAAGAATCCTTGCGATTCTGTCCTGTGCCGGTTATCCGGTGGAGAATATCCCGATCCATCTTGTGGATCGGGACAAAGTCACCGAATCGGGGATGGTTCTGCCCAGAGTTCCTGTCGCAGATTTCATGAAAGATGGAGTTCTTTTTGCAAGGTTCATCGAACGGCCTGGAGGAAAACTGGACGAAGCCCTGCTCCAATTACTCAAAGAAGGAGGAGAACTATGGCCCGAATTCTCATCACCCACCCCCTTCCCGGAGCAGGAACCGAAACCCTCGCGCAAAACCACACCCTGACCATCCTGTCTCCTGCTGAACGTCAGCGTCTGGATTTTACAGGGTACCTCCTGGATGTGGACGCCCTTATCTGTCTCCTTGCGGACACCATCGATCGAGAGGTGATTGAGAGTGCGCCCTCTTTGAAAATTATTGCGAACTATGCGGTTGGCTATAACAACATTGATATTGAATTTGCCCGGGAAAGACGCATCTGGGTGACCAATACGCCCGATGTTCTCACAGAAGCCACGGCTGATCTCACCCTCGCGCTGATTCTTGCCTGTGCCCGGAGAATTGTGGAGGGGGACGGTATGGTGCGGGCCGGACAGTTTTCCGGATGGCTTCCGGATCTTCTCCTGGGAATGGAAATGAAGGGCAAAACCCTTGGAATCGCCGGCATGGGGCGGATCGGACAGGCGGTGGCTCGAAGGGCAAGGGGGTTTGGCCTGTCGATTGTCTATTTTAACCGGGCCCGTCTCGATCCTTCCGCGGAAAAAGAACTGCAGGTCCGCTACCTGCCTCTCCCCGAACTCCTGTCAACCTGCGATATTCTGTCCCTGCATCTCCCCCTGACACCGGAGACGTACCACCTCGTCGACGGTATGGCTCTGCGCAGGATGAAAGGGGGATCCATTCTGATTAACACATCACGGGGCCCCGTTGTGGATGAAGCCGAACTGGTCAGGGTACTGAATTCAGGTCACCTTCGAGCTGCGGGCCTGGATGTCTATGAAGAAGAGCCCCGGTTATTTCCGGGCCTGACAGGACTGGACAATGTTGTTCTGCTTCCCCATCTGGGGAGTGCAACACTGGAGACGAGAACCGCGATGGCCGACCTGGCCTGTGAAAATGTTCGGAGGGTGCTGGCGGGGAGCGAGCCCGTTACGCCCGTCTTCCCCTTGCATTAGAACCCAAAGTGTGGTACAAAACATAAACACTACAAACTTCAAGGAGGAGTTATATGAGGAAAGTTCTCTTTCTGGTCGCCATGATGGGGCTTGTGGCTGCAGTAGCATTGGCGGCGACCCCCTTTAGGACCGCCCCCGGTACCGAGGTATTTATTCCTTCGGCCGCCCACGCACCCGGTGCTGCCGGAACCTTCTGGCGGACCGATGTTCGCATCTTCAACAACGGCTCGGCTCTCGCCAATGTCACCGCCTATGACCTCGTAAGGAATGCGGACAACTCCGCAGCCCACACGGCTTCCTTTACAGTTCCCGCCGGTGGCTCGGTTAACTACGAAGACGTTTATGTTTCCCTGTTCGAGTACGATGATGCCGGCATCTTTGCTGGTGGCATCCGCTTCATGTCGGACCAGGCCATCGTGGTTGCCTCCAAAACATTTACCCCCAAGAATATTGAAGATCTTACAGAGGGAACCTACGGTCAGTACATCGCCGGTGTGCCGATTGAGAACTTTGTGGCTCCCTCCAGCCGCGCCATGGCCTATACGGACCTTCTCTTTGTGGACGACATCGCCAACACCTATCGCACGAACTTCGGTCTCGTGAATGGTGTGGGAACCACGACAAGCGTGACGATGGCCATGTATGATGAAAACAACAACATGGTGGGTTCCGCCGTGAATGTCGACCTTCTGCCGTACGAAGCGAAACAGTGGAATGTTACCGAACAGGGATGGGCCGGTGTGACCAATGGCCGCCTTCGCCTTACCGCGAACAGCGGCAAATTTGCCGGCTTTGTCACCAATGTCAACTACGGAACCGGCGACGGTATCTATGTGGATGGCACGAACACGACCGGTGGCGGCGGCACGACGCCTCCTCCGGTGACCGGACAGCCCTCCGGCTGGTACCAGGGCGGCGTACTCTATTACGATCCCGCCGATGATTACTGGTATCCGATGGGTCCCTGGGAATTCAATGTGAACGTGACGGACACTGCCGCCACGATCACCGACATCAACACCTTCAACTGGGTCTTCCGTACGGACGGCTATCTCTCCACCTGGGGCGTTGCCCTCCGCGGCGTCTCCACCGGCAACGAAGATGCCCTGATGTCACCGATCACCCTTCCCGATGTGGGTGCCACCGCCAACGCAACAGTGAAGTTCAGAGTGACTTCGACGACCGATGCGGCCAACTACTGTGACTATGCCCAGGTATGGGAGTTCACGGGTCTGGCTCCAATGGGATTCGAGTACTACCTGACCGAAACCCGTGTATGCAAGGGTGCCTGGTCCGTTCTCGGCGGCCTCCAGCAGGAATGGCTCGGCTGGGCCGGCGTGACCGACAGTCCCTTCCTCTGGGGCTATTAATCAACGCATTTGATGTCAATCGGGGAGCCGTGAGGCTCCCCGTTTTTTTTGTTTTTTTCAACAGAAAATCTTATTATGGAAGAGATTGGTTGTGGGATTATTGGTTCAGCAGGGTTCGAACTTTACGCAGGACCATATGTGCGGGCAGGGATTCCATGAAGCGCCGGAGAGCGGGTTGAGATTCGTGGAAGGTGATCCGGGTACGGCGAGAACCATGCAGAGTTGTGTAGCGTTCACATGAAACCAGGTCCGGGTGTGGGGGGGTGAGGGAAAAGACATACCCGGCGACCCTCCTGGAAAGGGGAGGCGATCCTGGAGACAGGGGGGTGATCGAGCGAATCTCTATTCCCTCTACAGCAGGTACGGATTCGAATCTCACTTCATCTACATATTCCGGGCAAAAAATTTCGAAACACTCATCCTTGCTTTCGACACCCACAGGAAGAGCCATCGTGCTTTGAACCCTGGGCATGGGATGGAATTTCCCGGCATAGATAAGAGGAATACCTGCTATGGTCAGGAGACGGAGGATAAAATTCTGATAGTCCCGATAAGGAAGGAGGGAGGCACGGCCTCGCCGTGTGATCCGGAGAAGGTATCGAAAGACTTCAGGATGGTTATGGATGGATTGGGTTGGACTGACTTCCTTTGTTTGCGTTTTAGGTTGGGGCTGTGTGTCTTCCGCGAGTACGTTGTCTTCCGGCATGCCGGGAATTCCGCAACCAAGACAGCCGAATCGGCAATCGTCGGAGACGATCGCCTCGGATGCCCTGCGAGCCTCACGAAGGAGAAACTCCCTGGAGATACCCGGATCGATCACCTCCTCCCATGGGAGTGGATCCCCGATCTGCCACCCTTCAAACCATTCCTTCTGCCGGTCGTCCATATACTGTGACCACAGATCTCCCCTGAAACGGTCACTCCATGCATCAAAGATCGCACCGGAACGATACGCCGACAGGAGCTGATTCCATACGGAGCGATCTCCTCGAGCCAGAAGAGCTTCCACCGCACTCAAGCGAGGGTCCACGGTCTTGACCTGAATTCTGGAGCCTCTACAGCTCTCTCGAAGAATCTGCTGTCTCTGCTGGATCAAGGATTCTCCCGCGAAGGGAAACCACTGGAAGGGTGTCCAGGGCTTTGGTATGAAATTCCCCGCATGGACGACAATTTCCTTGAGACCCAGGCGAGAGGCCCGGCGGACCAGGCCACCGATGGCGGCTATGTCATCCTCGGTCTCCGTGGGAAGTCCCAGCATGAAGTAGAGCTTGATCCTTCTCCACCCTCGACTTCGCGCAAGCTCCAGGGAGTTGAGAATCTGTTCATCGGTAAAGGGTTTGTTAATCACCCGTCGAAGTCGTTCACTCCCTGCTTCCGGAGCAAGGGTGAGACCCCCCCGGCGGCCGTCGGCCAGTGTGGTCAGAAGATCAAGATAGAGGGAGTCCAGACGGGAAGATGGGATCGAGAGGCCAATCGAAAGAGGTTGAAGATATTCCATGGCCTCTTTCGTGATCTCCCCGATTTTTGAATGGTCGGTAGTCGAAAGACTCAGCAGGCCCACCTCGGCCGATCCGGTGGATTTGACTCCCTTCACGATGGCATCCGAAATGGCGGAGACATTGCGCTCTCGGAGAGGGCGATACCAGTATCCGGCCTGGCAGTAACGACAACCCCGGGAACAGCCGCGCATGATTTCGACAGTGTACCGGTCGTGAATCAGGGAACTTGCGCTGACCAGAGTGGATGTGGGAACGGAAGATAGATTCAGATCCTTAAAAAAGACCCTGCGGACCGGTGTGCGGGAGATGCCGGGGACGTACCATCCATCAAGCTCGCTGATTCTTTTGAGCTGATCCTGTCGAGATGAAGGAGAGTTTTCCGTCAGGGAGGAGAGAAACCGGGGCCAGAGGATCTCACCATCCCCGATGGCAAATGCATCGATCGATGGTTCAAGGGGGAGGGGGTTGGCTGTACAGGCCCCACCGGCAACCACAAGAGGATGGCGGGAATTTCGTTCACGGGCCAGAATGGGGATTCCCGCGATCTCCAGGGTGAAGAGGACATTGGTGTAGGTAAGCTCGGACATGAGGGAAAAGGCCAGGACATCCATGGATGCCAGGGGTGTGCGGGATTCGATGGTGACAGGTGGATTCGAGGAGGACCGGAGGAGCTCTGCCATGTCTGGCCACGGTGTAAAGGCCCGTTCCACCCAGATGTCGGGGATACGGTTGCCCAGCTCGTAAAGAACCTGGAGTCCGTGATGGGACATTCCCATTTCGTAGGTGTCGGGAAAGAGAAGCGCTACACGCCGCATCGCAGGTGCAGGGGTTTTCATAATGGTATTTAATTCAACCGGAAGGTAGCGAAAGGGTTTTTCGACCTTCAGCAGGGTGCGCAGCATCTCCCGCTCCCGGACAGGTCGGGTATTTTTCCCTGGTTTACTGGATGTCATCGAGAGTGCTTCAGGTTCGGAACCTTCCTCAACGCCAGCGCCAGACGCCGGGTCTCCGGGGGCGGTTTGCCTGCTTTTCTGTCACATAGACGACTTCCCGATCACCGGAGGGTCCACCGGGAGCCACCATGCTCTTTTTGGCCTGATGCTCAATCCGGAAGGACTCTTCTGCGGCTCGAATCACTTCCGGCCGCAATCCTTCCCTGGCAATCTCTTCTGTCCAATCCCTTCGACCCTTGATGAGATCCACGATATAGTGTGCAATCTGCTCGTCGCTGTAGAGCTTGTGGACATCCCAATCCGAAAGCTCCCGTCCTTCACAGGCCACGATGGACCGGGTTCCAAGGATACCCGTTTCGTAACGGTTGGAACCGCGAAGGTCTCCCCTCTGGATGGCCGACATGAGGGACAGCGGAACACGCTCCGTCTTTCGAATCAGTCGTTTTCGCTTTTGCCCGCCCTCGTCGGTCATCTCTATGATTTCGCCCATCCCTCCGGTGTTGTACTGGAAAAATTTCACTTTTCCGGGGTGAGCCTGGGATAATCCCATGACAATATCGTAGAATCGGTTGACCTTGTGAGCGCGCGAACCGATGATAAAGTCATCGGTTCCGACGATCCGGACTGATTCTCCGGCCTTTGCCGGATTGGTGGCGAAGCTGTGGGTCGATTCACCCCAGAGATAGGCCAGAACGCCCTGCTCGGGTGTCAGTTCCTGAGCAAAGGACATGATCGTGTTCCTGCGGGTGATGAAGGCGAAGTAAAGTCCGTCCAGTTCGGAAAGAGGGGGCAGATTGACAGAATCTGCTGAAATGGAAACCAGCTTTCCGTCTCTCAACACCCTGAGCTTGTCCCGCATCACAATTCCGCGGCCGTTGGCGCAGAGTTCTTCGTCCAGAAAGTCCACCGAACCATCGGCTTTGATCATGACGTTTTCCAGGAGAGCCGACCGATCGGTTAGAGCGTAGTACATGGCTTCCTGCTGTTCTTTGCGTATGTCTGTCTTTACGTAGAAGCCATTTTCCGATCCCAGGGCCGAACCATCGGGTCTGAGAAAGACGATATCATCCTGAGCGACATCGACCTTTTCTCCCCTGTCAGGATCCAGACCCAGCTGGTGGCATGACCACGTCGATTTGCCCGTGGCCGTCAGTCCAAACAAAAAGACGCCGTACCGCTTCAGTTTTCCCGTCTCCGTGTCAACTACCGTACACATTTTGGTACCCGCGTGCAGACCCAGCATCCCCTGTTGCTCCGATAGCCACATGGCCTGGCGCAGAAAGCCCTTTTTATCTTCTCCCATATAGTCGGTACCCAGGGCAATATTGATGTTGTATTCGGGAATGGATAGAATCTGCTGACGGATCTGATGTTCTTCAGGGATGTGAATCATCGTGATCCGTGGGCCCGGTCTGCCGGCGGGCTTGAACATCGTGTGACCCCACATGTATCCGAGACGGTAATTTTTAGGGTCGGCGCAGCAGACATAGAGGTCGCAGGTGGGGTTGAAGTGATCGTTGTTTCCCATCTGTCTCTGCAGATGATAAAAGGGAAGGGTCTTCAGGAAGTGAAGCACCTTGGCCAGCTCTTCCGGAGCGCTTTCCACAAGGCGATTTTGAAAATCAGAGGGATTGGGAAGCTGCACCCGGTCACTTCCAAGATATACGGTCTTTGCCGCAAGTCGATTTGAAATAAAGGAACGCCATCCATAGGATCCAAAGGATGTCTTGTGTCCATATTCACGGGCCTTCGATTCCAATCCTCCCAGATCGAGGTGCCGAATCGTTGGGCTCTTGAGGTGGGCCTCAAGGTCTTCCGCAAACTTTTTGAGGTAGCTAGTGTCCTGGCTCATGGTTATTCTCCCTCCGCGATGATCTGACGGATTTTTCTGGCCACCTCCGTTGGTGTGAGACGGGTCGTGTTCACCCGGTAGCAGCGGGATGTGCGGAACAGTTTCTTGAAGGAACGGGTCTGATGATCAAGATGCTCGGAGTCGGAAAAGAAAAAGTATGGATTGTAAAAGGGTTGACTTCTCGTAGATTCAGGTTCCCGGCTCACTCCATAGGCCTGTCCTGTTTCCAGAATCCGCACGGCTTCCTCGGGCTGAAGGGGTTCGAACGGTGAACTCAGCGGGTCCGCCGTCAGGAGAAATGTATGGCGGATATCAATTCGCTTGACGTGTTTCTGCATGCCGCCCAGCCAGTATGGATCGAGCATGGCGTGTGCCCTAGATGAGGCTTTGTAACAATAGGGTGATCCCCGGTCCAGGCGGCAGTCTTCCAGGGCAAGGCAGGCGGAGTTTGAGCAGTCCTCCTTTTTCATGACCACGTTTTCACACTTTGAGCGGTCAAAGAGCCGGGGAAGGGGGGAGTAGAGCTCGGCCGAAGCCGTGGGCATATAGATTTTTCTTTCCGGGTTGTCGGCAAGGGCAAACCCGCCGCCGTACCGCACAAAAAGCATGTCGCTGGAGTGAAACAACGTTCCGGCATTTCCAAGGAGGTTAAAGAAGATTTCGGATTTATGGGTTCCCTTTGGCCCGATCAGGAGAACACCCCAGCCATCCATGTCCAGGGACATACCTCGAACCGCATGGGTGTCAAAGAGACGTTCGGAAACATCGGAAACCAGGCCGAGGGCCAGACGGCGAAGACTTCCATAATGGTCAGTATTAAAAAGGATTCCGGTCTTTGCATCGGAGCAGTAAAAGGCGTGGGGTTCTCTCCCCGTGACGCCGTCCACCGCATAGATGATACCGTGGGGTTCAATGTCGGCTTCCAGTTGAGCTGGATACCAGTTTTCCGTCCAGAAATCGACCAGATGCCCGATATTGGTTCGCAGCTGAACCAGCACGCCGTTGATGTTGGCATTCCATTCAAAGTATTGGTCGTGACTCAGGTGGGCTTCTGCTTCCGCCACCAGCGCATTTCTTCGCTCCCGCTCCACGCGGGTGTCGAGGGGAACCTGTTTTTGAACCCTGGTTCCCGTGTTGGCCAGGCGGAGTTTCTTTACCTTTCGCGGTGTTTTCAGGGCACCCAGTGCCTGAACCATGTGATCCATCCCGCGCTCGATATTCTCCATCGAGGTTGCATAGGAAATCCGGATAAACTCATCGGAGCCGAATGCGGCTCCGGGAACCAGGGCAATACCCGCGTGCTTCAACAGGTAATAGGCCATCCCGTAGGAGTTGCGGATGAGCGTGCCTTCGAATTCCCTGTCGAAGTAGGATGAAACATTGGGAAAACAGTAGAAGGCGCCGTCCGGTTTCGGGCAGGAAACCCCCGGAATGGTTCCCAGCCTGTAAAGGAGATAGTTCCGACGCTTCTGGAATTCCTGAAGCATCCGGGAAACCTCATGCTGGGGTCCCTTAAGAGCCTCAACCCCTGCCTTTTGAGCGATGGAGGTGGCATTTGAGGTACTGTGGCTCTGGATCTTGGCCATGGCACTGATCAGGTCGGCAGGGCCCATGGCAAACCCGATTCTCCAGCCGGTCATGGCATAGGCTTTGGAAATTCCGTCGACGGCTAGAACCCTGGATCGCAGTTTCTCCCGAACCGCAGGGAACGACGTGAAGGAAAAATCATCGTAGACCAGTTTTTTATAAATCTCATCGGTGATCACGAAAAGGTCTTCTTCTAATACGATGTCCGCAAGTGCCTCAAGTTCCAGCCTGCTGTATGCCGCTCCCGTTGGATTGGAAGGATTATTGAGAATCAGGACCTTGGTCCGGGCAGTAATTGCAGCACGAAGTTGCCGGGGCGTGATCCGGAAATGGTTCTCTTCCTTTGCCTGAAGGATGACGGGAACTCCCCCGGCAAGGTTCACCATCTCCGGGTATGAAACCCAGTAGGGAGCCGGAATGATAACCTCGTCCCCTTCGTTTACCAGCGCCATAATGGCGTTGTAAAGGGCATGTTTTGCCCCGCAGGATACAAGAATTTCCGCGGGTGTGTAGGAGAGGCCATGGTCCTCCCGGATGCGCTGGATGATGGCCGATTTCAGTTCTGGGATCCCGTCACTGGCTGTGTAGCGTGTAAAATTCTCGTCAATCGCCCGCTTTCCGGCTGCCTTGATCGCTTCCGGAGTGGGAAAATCGGGTTCCCCCACGCTCAGATCGATGACATCGATTCCTTCAGCCTTCATGGCTTTTGCCTTGGCTGTAATTCTCAAGGTTGGCGACGCACCGATTTTTTTAACTCTGTCCGATATCACAGTTCACCTCGGGGGTAACGTCTTAATCTTTTTCCTCCTGGAGCTTTTCCTTGAGGATTTTTGAAATGTCCAAGCCGGTAAGCGACTGGACGACCTCGGGGAGCTGAGCCAGGACTTCCGATACCTGTCCGGTGATTTTTGCGCTTCCCAGCTTGCCGTCCGTACCCACCATGACAATTTTCTCAACGCGGGACAAAGGCTCTGCAACCGACCGTGCCAGTTCAGGCATGACGTCCATGATCATCTTGTAGATAGCGGCCTGGTTATAATGCTCATACGCTTTGGCCCGTTCCAAAATGGCCTTGGCCTCGGATTGCCCGATAAGTTCGATTCGCTTCGCCTCGACTTCCGCTTCGGAACTTTTGGCCACGGCTTTTCCCTTGGCCTCCGTAGACAGCCGGAAGCTTTCGGCCTCTGCCTCGGCCTGAACCTGGATCTTACGGGCCTCGGCGGGCTTCAACACATTCGCCTCCAGCTCGCGCTGCTTGCGTTCGACTTCCAGTTTTTCCAGCTCAATGATTTCCTGTTTCTCAAGACGCTTCACCACGTACTCTTCCTTCTTGAGATCTTTGGCAAGTTTATTGCGTTCCAGCTCGTAGGACATGTCGGCGTGCGCTTTACGCTTGTTTACTTCGGTCTGCGAGTTGGCTTTCTTTGCCTCATTTTCCCATGCCTTGCCGGCAATTTCGGCTTCGGCCTGAAGTCGGGCGATCTCCGATTCCTTTCGGGCTTTGGACGCCTGAATCGCGGCATCCCTGTCGGCTTCAGCCTGAGCCACAGCTGCGTCTCTCTTTACCATGGCAATCTGGGGTCGGCCCAGAGCGTCCAGGTATCCCTGGGTGTCGCTGACATCTTTCAGGGCAAAGGAGGTCAACAGGAGCCCCATACCGGAAAAATCCGGAGTCGCCGATTCCTGCACCTTCTCGGCAAAGAGCATGCGGTTCTTTGAAATTTCCTCCACGGTCATCGATCCGATTACGGCACGGATCTTACCTTCCAGAACAGCCTCCGATACCTCGCGTATCGCTTCATTTCCCTTTCCGAGAAACTGTTCGATGGCGAGAGTGAGAGGGAAATCTGAGGTGTCAATTTTGACCTGAGCGATGGCTTCCGCAAGGATCGGAACGCCGCCACTCGTCAGCACTTCCGGGGTACGAAGGTTGACAGTGATGATTTCGAGAACCATCGTTTCCGCTCGCTCGGTAAAGGGATTGATAAACGCACCGCCACCGACCCGGTACCGGTATCCGATGACTTTTTCGGAGCCGTCGGGGGCCTTTACGGAATATTTGCGCTTTCCGGAAATAATCAGGACTTCGTTCGGTGCGACTTTCTTGTACTGGCGGAAATAGATGATGACGGATGCGACAATGATGGCCAGAACGACAACAAGAATAAAACCTGCCATGATTGACATGATGACCTCCTTCGTAGCGCCAGGATTTGGAATGCGCGGTCAACGATTGGAATGGAGGTTACGGTAGCATAGAGGCCCGGGGAAGTCAAGGACAAAAAGCTGTGAAATAGTTGAATATATAGGGGTTTAGGCCGTAATTAAGAAACGTAATGTCCTATAATCAGAACAACTTGAGCATCGTAGTCATCTGAATGTATGCCATGATATACTTGTGAAATGGAGCACATTATCCGCAGAAAGCTGCCGCGTTCTCTTACCCTGTCCATCGCCGGAAAGGTTCAGGAGCTGACTCAGTCCGGTCAAAGAATTTTCAAGTTCAACATCGGGGAGCCTGACTTTCCAACTCCCAGGGATATCAAAGATGAGGGAATCCGGGCTATCGAAGAGAATTTTACCCGATATACGGCTGGAGCCGGAATTCCTGAACTGCGGGCTGCCATTGCCGATGATCTTCGACGTCGACTTGACCTTTCCTATACATCGAAGGAAATTGTGGTGACGGTCGGAGGTAAATTCGCGCTGGCGGCGGCAATTATGGCAACCGTCGGTCCCGGGGATGAAGTGCTGATCCCCGTACCTTCTTTCCTCTCCTACCCGGATATGGTGACCATTGCCGGGGGAATCCCGGTACGGGTTCCTCTGGGCCCGGAAACTTCTTTTTTCCCAACCCCGCAGCTTCTGGATACCTATGTTTCCCAGCGTACCCGTTTGGTGATTCTAAATTCACCCCACAACCCGACGGGTGTCGTCTACCCGGAAGAACTTGTTGCATCCCTCGCTGAATGGGCTTCCAAACGAAATATCTATATCCTTTCGGATGAGGTTTACGACCAGCTGATCTTCGACGAAATACGCCATCATTCCATTGCAGCCTTTCCCCATATCCGCGACCGGGTCCTGATTGTCAATTCATTTTCAAAGACGTACTGCATGACCGGCTGGCGTCTGGGATATCTGGCCGCTCCGGAACCTCTGGCTGAGGCCGTCACCCACATCCAGAGCCACATGGCTTCTTCTCCGAACAGCATTGCCCAGCGCGCGGCACTTCGTGCCCTTCAGGCAGGTCGCCCGGAAGGCGAGCAGATGCTTATCTCCTTCCAGTTGAGGCGGGATCTCATGTGCGACCTGCTTTCATCCGTTCCCGGGGTTAAGTTTATTCGACCCTCAGGTACGTTCTACCTCTTCCTGGATGTTTCTTCCTATTTTGGCGAGCGAATCAGTGGGTCGATGGACATGGCGATGTACCTCCTCGACAAATACCACGTCGCAACCGTGCCCGGTCTGGTTTTTGGTGATGATCGTTTTATTCGACTCTCGTTCGCAACATCCGACGAGGAAATCCGGGAAGGAATCCAGGCTCTTTCCGATGGATTGTCCTCTCTTTGCAATGGGAGGGATTAAGTTTTTTCTCCACCGTAAACCGATGCGGTAAACGTAGAGATCAGATCAAAAAGATGGTTCTGAAAAAAGTGGTCGGAGGCTTCGACCGGAATAACTTCTGCATCAAGACCATGTTCGCCGAATGTACGTTGTATGTCGGCGGGTCTTCCAAACTCATCCTTTTCTCCCTGGATCGCAATCAGGCGTCGGGTTGAGAGTTTTACTGGATATTGAAAATGAAAGGTCAGAGGAAACCCGATGAGAACCAGATGTTCCATCGATACGGACTTTGCCATGTCCAGCCCGATCAGGGCACCGAAGGAATACCCGAGAACGGAAACGGGAAGTTCCGGAAATCGCAGTCTCAGATATTCGCAGGCAACCAAAGCGTCTTCCAGTTCTCCGGGCCCGCCGGTGAAGTGACCTCCCGACAATCCGACGCCCCGAAAATTAAACGACAGGGTTGCACCTTGATGATCATGAATGGACTTTCGCAGATGGTACAGAATCGGCAGGTTCATCTTTCCGCCGTAGAGTGGGTGAGGGTGCAGAACCACCCATGTATGGTTACAGGTCTCTGAATATTGAATTTGACACTCAATATCACCTGCTTTGCCGGAGAGAAACAGGTTTTCCCCTTTCATGTAAGCATTATATCAATCATTGATTCAGCGGGAATAGTATGGTATGATGCGTCGGTTACAATAAAATAAGGAGGTATTGTATGAAACGTACCGTTGCGTGGGTTGTGAGCCTGACTTTCCTGGTTGTTGCGAGTTTTTCCGTTGTTCTTCTGGCGGGAGACGCTCCTGAGACCATTACGCTGGAAGCCAAGAATGGGACGGTTACCTTTTCCCATAAGAAGCATGCCGAAGAGTATAAAGTGGAGTGCACCAAGTGTCACCACACCCAGAAGGAAGGGGAAGCCGTGCAGAAATGTTCGGCTTGCCATGGAGTGGATGAAAGTGCGCCCAAGGCCATGAATGCTTTCCATGGACAGTGCAAGGATTGTCACAAAGCCGTAAATGAAGAAGGCAAGGCTGCTCCAACAGAGTGCAAAGCCTGCCACGTCAAGTAAGAAAACGGTTTTCCCCGGGCTGAGAAGAATTTTTTGATTCGATGCCCGTATAGGAATAGAAGATCACAAGGAGGATCTGAATGAAACGAACCCTGATTCTTGTAACCTGTCTCGCTTTTCTTCTTGTCGGTTTTGCCGCAATGGGCCTCTTCGCCGGGGATGCCCCTGAAACCGTGACACTGGAAGCCAAGAACGGTACCGTAACCTTCCCACACAAGAAGCATGTGGAAGAAATAAAAGTGGAGTGCACCAAGTGCCACCACACCCAGAAGGAAGGGGAGGCCGTGCAGAAGTGTACCGATTGCCACGGTAAGGATGAGAATGCGCCCAAAGTCATGAATGCCTTCCATGGTCTCTGCAAAGACTGCCACAAGGCAAAGAACGAAGAGGGTAAGGCCGCTCCGACCGAATGCAAAGGTTGTCACGTTAAGGCCTGAAATTTCCAGAAAATGATTCAAACATCGGGGGCAGATCAGGCCCCCGATTTTTTTTCTTTAGTCTGCGTGCCGGCCCTGTTCTTCTGAAGAACCGGTTTCATCCAGAGCGGCTCGCAGACGTAATCCAACCATCTTCTCCGTAAAGGCATGTGGACGTTTGCCTGCGGCAATCCACGCAAAGAAGAGAAAAAGGACTCCGAGGGGAATCATGGGGATCAGGCCCGGAAAAAAGGGCCACAGAATCCAGGGAATCACTCCGAGCATCCCTGCGAAGAGAACAATCTTGCCTGAGCCTGTGATACGAAGGTCGGAAAGTGAGACCTCCACATGAACCTGCGGGTCCTCTTCGCTCTCCCGGGTGGTAACCCTTACCTCTGCCTGACCCTTATAGAACCGCTGAGGAGTGGGCAGGGCTGCACGAAGTTCACGCTCTCCTCGTTGGAGGATTTTAGATCCGGGAATGTCAAGGATGACTTCCTCTGCGAGGTGAATCACACGCGGGAAGGAAATCGATCGGTTCACTTTCAGGATTTCGGTCATTGCAGGTACCCAAGAGATTTGAGAGCTTTGGTCTCGTCCTGAGAGAGCGGGTAGGCCATATCTGCACCTGGGGATGATATGGAATCCCGGTAGGCCTGCACCATGGATGTGACTCGATCGACCCATTCCCTCCGCTCGGAACAGAGGTTATGGGTCTCTCCAGGATCTGTTGCGAGATCGTACACTTCCGGCAGGGCGTCCATATTGAGAATAACCTTGACGTCCCTCTGGATAAATGCGTAGAGATGGTTTGAGGTCTTCATCCAGGAAATCAAGGGATGAAGAGGCAGGCACTCATGTTCCTCACCGAGAAAATATCCTGCCGAGGGAGACAGGTTCAGCAGGTCCCTCCCATCCAGGTTCTCACTGACAGGCTCGCCTGAGAGCGTCAGGAGAGTCGGATAGATATCCTGCAGGGCAACGGAACGATCGCTCCGCTCACCTTGTGATTGTCCCGGAAGATGGAAAATCATGGGGATACGAAGAACAGGTTCATAAAGGCGTGTCGTATGGGTGAGCAGACCATGTTCCCCGAGAAATTCTCCATGGTCCCCGACGGCGATAATCAGGGTGGAATCGTACAGGCCGTTACTCTTAAGATAGCCGATCAGCCTTCCAAAAGCCTGATCCATAAAGTAAACCTCGGCAAGGTAGAGGGATTCGATCAGCTCTCCGTGGCCCTCACGGTCGAGGTACGCTCCCTCCATCCAGCGATCCCAGGTTTCCGGATAGCCCTGCGCAAGCTGCCAGAGAGGGTCATCGGAAGTCCGATTCCGGATCAAATCCTGAATAGAGAGCCTGTCTTTGGCACTTCCCGGCGCATTATAGGGTGCGTGGGGGTCAAAGTAGTTGAGGAAAAGAAAAAATGGATATCCACGGTTCGAATCGAGATAGTCAATGACATCATCGGTAAGATCATCCGCACGTCGCTCAAAATGCCAGGGATCCCGATAGAAAGAAAATCCCCTTGCCAGGCCCAGTCTTCCTTTTGTAAGCTCCCCTCCGGAAAAGCCGGCGGTACAATATCCCAGTCGGCTGAAAGTTTCTGCCAGGGTCGCGTGGCGGGGTGACAGATAGGGAATATGAACACCGGCCCCGTGCCGTGAAGGTAAGAGACCCGTAAAGAGAGAAGCATGAGAGGGAAGTGTCCAGGGGGACGGAGCTCTTGCCGTGAGGAAGACGTGGGATGTGGAGGCGAGATCATCAAGATTTGGGGTGACGGAAGGATTTCGGCCGTAGGCTCCCAGGGCATCGGCCCGGGTGGTGTCCAGGGTGATGAGAAGAATGTTGGGTACCGGCTGCCGCTTCTGGAAGGTAAGACACGGTGAAAGCCACATGGCCGCGTCTCCGGGCTTCTGATCCAGGGAAAGTGTGATCTCCGTGACTGGAAAAGGGTCCTTGAACTCTGCTTCCAGATCGCGTAGATTTCCGGTTTCAGACAGTTGGATCGAGATTTTCCGTTCCGTTCCGCCGGTTCCACGAAGGATCAGGCTGCCCGATACCGGGTTGCCGCGGAGTTTCAGAAGGCGGGATGTGAGAGAGCTGGCATCGATCGGTTGAGGAAGGGCTATTGTAAGGGCACGTGACCCTTCCACAAGAACGGCAGGAACGTGGTCTCTTTTAAGGGGAAAGGTTCCAGTTGTAAAAAATTCCTCCATTGCAAAAATTCCCTCTCGATCCTTTAAATCCACTGGAGAACGGTAGACAAGATCGATTCCATCCATCCGGATGGATACGGATGCAACCGGTATTTCGGAAGGTGATTGGATAGATAATCGCATCAGACCGGGCCGTGTCATGGGTACATCCACAACGCCATCAGTACCTTCGATGGAAGAATTCATCCATACAAAGGAAAGGCCCGTACCTTCAGAAGATTCCACTTCTACATGACAGGATCCATTCCACTCGTCCGGTATGTAAAACCAGATCCCCGCCTCGCCCGAGATGCGGAGCTCTTCATCTTTTTTTTCTTTGAACCAGCGGCGATCCAGGATGGCAAAGGGAGAACCGCTCACATGAATGTTCGTCGGAACATCATAGGTCAAATCTCTCACGCGGAGATTATCGATGAGCGGAGAGCCTCCGCACGCCGTTAAAAGAATCCCGATCAGTGTGAGAAAATACTGTTTTCCGGCCATTACACCATCTTATCAAATGCGTTCTCGGGGTGTATAGTGAAAGGGTGGAAGAATCGATCCGTACCTTTCTCCAATACCTGGAGGAGGAAAGAAATTATTCCCCGCATACCGTCACCAATTATGGACGGGATCTCGCTTCCTTTGCCCTCTTCGTCCATGACCATTATCCGGGTATTTCGGGACCTTCCGATGTTGACCACGGCATCATTCGTGCCTTTCTTGCTCGATTGGCCCGAAGGGGCCTTTCGGGACGCTCCATTGCCCGCCATCTTTCCTCCCTGAGATCTTTCTTTACCTATTGTAAAAAGGAGAGGATCATTGACAGGAACCCGGCAAAGGTTATCTCGCTTCCCAGAACAAAAAAACGGCTACCCCGGGCCGTGCAGGAAAGAGAGATGGAAATATTGCTGGACCATTCAGAGGGATCTTCCTGGATGGAGCAGAGAAACAACGCAATTTTTGAACTTCTTTACGCATCCGGGCTGAGGGTGTCGGAACTTGTTTCCCTCAACCTGGATTCCATCAATCTTCGGGAGCAGGTTGTCCGTGTCATGGGTAAGGGAGGGAAGGAACGGATGGTCCCTTATGGATCCTACGCTCTCCATGCGCTGAAACATTATATAGAGTTCCGGCCCTCCTCGGAATCCGATGCACTCTTTCTGAATAAGAACGGAAGACGTCTCTCCGATCGATCGGTGCGTTCCATCGTAGCCCGTGTCGTTGCCGCTACCCTTCAACAGAAGGGGATAACACCTCACACATTTCGGCACTCTTTCGCATCACATCTGCTGCAGCATGGTGCGGACCTCCGGGTAATCCAGGAGTTGCTGGGTCATGCATCCCTGTCGACTACACAGGTTTATACCCATATTGATATCAAGCGTCTGATTGAAGTGTATAAAAAGGCCCATCCCCGGTCCTGAAAGAAGGAGGCTTCCCATGATTCAAGAACTGGTTACCCGTTCCAGAAGCTACCGAAGGTTTGATTCGCGTTACACAATCGATATGAGTTTTTTGCGTGATCTTGTTATTCTGGCGAGATTTTCGCCCTCAGCCGCCAATCGTCAACCGCTGAAATTCCTGCTTTCCTGTGATTCTCAGACAAATGATCTGATTTTTCCCACCCTTTCCTGGGCTGCCTACCTGCCGGACTGGAACGGTCCCGCGCCGGAGGAGCGGCCCTCAGCCTATGTCGTAATTCTTGGGGACCTTTCAATCCATGACCGGTTCGGTTGTGATCTTGGCATTGCGGCGCAAAGCATGATGCTTGGGGCGGCAGAAAAGGGGCTGGGAGGGTGCATGATTGCCCATATCGATCACGATCGTCTCCGAACGTCCCTTCACATCGAGGATCGATACGAGATTCTTCTTGTTCTCGCTCTTGGAAAACCAGCAGAAGAGGTCATTCTGGAAGATGTGGAATCCTCAGGAGATATCCGATACTGGAGGGATCCGGAAGGAAGGCATCACGTACCCAAACGGAAGCTGGAAGATCTTATCCTGCAGGTGCAGGAACATCTTTGATCCTCTGACGCTTCATTCCTTCCGTCGGTACAGTGTCAGCGTGCTTCCGGTCGATACCATGACTTCCCCCTCCCGGTGCAGCTGGTTCAGGAATCCGGTGAGAGCCCGGGATTCCTGGATCCTTCCCTGGAAAAGGAGCAGGCTCTCGCCCGTCTGTTCGACCTGTTTGGATAGAACGACATAGGGTCGCCAACGGGCCGGTTCATCAAAAAAATTCATGGATCCATGGATGTGGGCCGCAGGAAACCCGGTTCCAATGTAGACGGTTGTCACACGATTTCCCGGGATGCCCATCCTGGAAAGAGTATGGGACATGCGAACCCAGTCCTGCCCCCAGTCCAGGTTGGAGTCAGCCAGGTAATGGGCTCCCATCCATCGTCCTCCTGCCAGGTAATTGACATGGGCGATGTAGTGAGGAAAGGCGGTCAGTGGAATCAGGCATTGGAGTAGGAGAAGGACCCCGATTCCGGATTTCATGCCCCTATCCGTGAAGAGTGAGGCTCCCAGAATGGCAACCATGGGTACGATAGGAAGAAGGTGGCGTGCGCCTATATTGTACGAAGATGTGGAAGATACCAGAAAATAGATCAGGATAGGGGATACGAGGAAAAGCCCTTCCTCCAGAGTGAGCTTCCTTCGAAGAAATCTGATCCCGAAGAGGAGAAGCAGGGGGAAGGTGCATTTCAGGAGAAAGGCCGACGGGAAATAGAGAAGAAACCCTTTGACTCGTACCTGACCGAAGAGATAATTGATGCCCTGGCCCTCCTGGTTTGTCATTTCCACGCAGGTGAGCCCCAGGGCGATATGGGCGAGGGAAGGGCTGATCTCTGCAAGGCGGAGAAGCTGAGAAGTCCGGAGGCTGTGGTCATGCGGAAATCGTGCCATCGTCTGCTCGATCACCAGTTTCTCCACGTCCTCATTCTGATTTCGCATAGATAGATGGTAGACCGCCACGATCAAAATGATGGCTCCCAGGGTCGAAACAAGAGACCACATGGCGATTCCGGGCCGATGGCGGATCAGGGAAATGGCCATGGCCAGAAGAAGAACGATCAGGATCAGATAGATGGATGAAAATTTGGATAGAAAAGAGAATCCAAGCGCAAGGCTCAGAAGAGACGAATACGCAGGGCCCGGTCTTTGAACCAGACGGTGAAGGGCATAGAGGGACATGACCCAGAATACAGTTGCTGCAACATCGGTGTGGACCACCTGCCCCTGGCCGAGGAGCAGAGGCTGTGTCCCGAGAAGAGTCACTGCCGCCAGAGCCACGCCTCTTCCGTACATCTCCTTTGCCCACAGATAGGTCAGCCAGAGTAACAGGGCAACAAAGAAGATCATGGGGAAACGAGCCCATCTCAGAATCGCCATGGGTGAAACGCGGTTCTGATAGAGGAACTCATGAATCAGCAGAGGAAGGCGGCTCATCCGGTCCCCGGGGATCGAAGAGGGCATAACGGGATGAATGGCGAGAAGCGAGAGCCCGGAAAGAAGTTTTGCCAGCGGCGGGTGCTCCGGATTGAAATCATAATATCCCTGGGAAACCATCGCGTATCCTGCCAGGATATGACAGGGTTCATCCGTTGTCGCGCTGTTGTTCCAGCCAGCAGCCAGGGAGAGAAGACAGCAGGTCAGTATCAGAAGAAATCCCGCGATCGACCTGTGAATATACTGGTTCAATGGCCTGGCAGGGTCAGAGGATTTCTGATGAGGATCCCAGGAGGTCATAGAGGTGAAGAATGGAATTCAGGCCGCCTTCGAAGTTCTCAAGCAAAAGAAACTCATTGGGTGCATGGGCATTTTCCTCGGGGAGTCCAAATCCAAGGAGGAGGGTATTCAGTTCCAGAATCTGCTTCAGCAGAGAGACGACCGGAATGGTGCCTCCCTGTCGAATCAGATGGCACGGTTTTCCAAATCCCTTTGAAACGGCATCCCGGGCCATCTGAAGAGCCGGAGCATCACGATCCACCATGGCCGGGTAAGCTCCTTCATGTCGAATTATCTCCATCGAAACGCCCGAAGGACATCGTTGCCGTAAGCAGGTTTCGATTTTTTCAAGAATTTCTTCGGGAGTCTGATCCGGAACCAGGCGGCTTGAGATCTTTGCCCTGGCTTCGGACGGAATGATTGTCTTGGCGCCCTTACCCTGGAATCCGCTGGTAAGGCCATGGATGTCGAGGGAAGGACGGGACCAGATCGATTCTATGGCGCTGTATCCCTCTTCCGGAACCAGTTGGGTCACTCCCGCAGCCCTGGCAAGATCGGTTTCTGTGAGGGGAAGATGTTTCGCAGCCTGACGTTCTTCGTCCGTCATCGGGCGAACACGGTCGTAAAAACCGGGAATCGTGATTTTTCCTCCCGGGTCTTTGAGAGAGGTCAGGAGTGAGCAGAGCACGTTGGCCGGGTTGGCTACGGCTCCTCCAAATCGGCCGGAATGGAGGTCTCCGGCCGGGCCGCGAAGAATAACTTCTAAATAGGCGAGTCCGCGCAACCCGTATCCCACAGCCGGCATTCCCCTGCCAAGCATGGGGTTGTCCGAGATTACCGCGATGTCGCTCCGGAAAGTGGAAGCATGCTTCTTCAGAAATTCCGGCAAACTGGGAGACCCGATTTCCTCTTCCCCTTCCAGGAGAACAGTCACATTCACCGGGAGAGCCCTCTTCGTGGACAGGAAGCACTCCATGGCCTTCAAATGAATAAAAAGCTGACCCTTGTCATCGGAAATGCCTCGGGCATAGAGGGCTCCATCACGTTCCGTGAGCGTAAAGGGAGGGGATGTCCACAGATCCAGGGGGTCGGCAGGTTGGACATCGTAATGGCCGTAAAGGAGAAGGGTGGGTTTCCCGGGAGCGTCTGACCATTCGCCGACTACGGCAGGGTGGCCGCCCGTATCCATGATCCTCGCAGCCAGTCCCATAGCGGAAAGGTGGTTTTGAAGCCATTTCGCTGCATGCATCATATCGGGACGGTGTTCTTCATCTGTCGAAATGGAAGGTATGGCGACAAACTCTGACAACTCGGAGAGAAACCGGGAACGATTCGTTTCTGCATATGACAGGATATCGCGCATGATGGTATCCTATCATAGTGAAGTCCTGGCTATCCCTGAAAAGCTGTCTTTTGGTTTTCCTGGCCTTTCTGTTCTGGCTTGTCGCGGGTTTTCCCGGATTGGCCTTCTTTATCTCTTCCCTGGTTTTTGTCTTTCTCGTGCGCTATCTATGGCACCGGCTCTTCTGGAAGGTTTCCAGGAGGCTGACACTCTCCTACCTGATCATGGCCACGACGGCATTTCTCATGGGGATTACCATTCTTCTTGTTGTCATCTACGCGGTAGCCGGCCTTATCCTCCACTATGAAGTTGACTCCAGACTTCGGATGACCTACGAAGAAATGTTGTTCTGGCATCAACAGCTGAAGCGGTTCCCCGATCCTGCCATGCTTCTGGGATTCACGTCTCGGTACCCGGGAGCCAACGCCCGTGTCCTATCAGATGATGGCCTTCTTCTTGCCGGGTCCCCAAAACCCATGGGGAGTCTTGTGGAAACGGCCATTGAACTGGAAGGTTCCACATGGTTTCTGATCGTTAATGATCCCGGGCTTATCCGGCTGGAAGTGCCCCTTGATGATGTTCTCAATACGGGGTCAACCTACCTGAGGGGGATGAACTGGGATATTTTCATCGGTTCTCAGCTTGAAGAGGGAAATATAACATCGCAGATGAAAACCGGACCCTTCCGCCCAAGGATTCAACCCGGAAAATCATGGCTTGACCGGCTGATATTCCGCAGCCTCTTTCTTGACCTTACCTCCGCCATTTCAACGCCGGCGGAGAAGCTCCCCCGGGGGCACTCCGCCTCACCGACCTCTCCACCCTGGGCAAGCCATGAAAGTGATCTGGGAAGGCCGATTCCAATGGTGGTTCTGAGCATTTCACCCAGAGATCTTTACTTAAGCCTTGCTCCCCAGGCTCCGGGGTCCCCGCGTCTGATTCTCCAGGTTCTCCTCTTTTTAACGGGATTTATCGTTCTCATGGGTTCCATTACTCTGGTCTTTGCTGCCGTCACCGTGGTCAGAATCACGCAATCCATCCGGCGGCTTTCAGCGGGAGGAGAGCGATTCTCCTCCGGCGAATTTACCTATCGAATCCCGATTCGTCCTCGCAGAGATGAACTGAATCTGCTTGCTCTTCAGTTTAACCGGATGGCGGAAAGTATTGAGACCTTCCTTCAAGAGGAGATGGTCAAGAATCAGATGTTAAAGGAAATCGAGATTGCTTCTACAATACAAAGAAGTCTCCTCCCGGAAAAACTGAACCTGAATCCCTTTGAATCGACCGTTCACTTTGAACCCTGTGAACGTGTGGGAGGTGATTACTACGATGCCTTTTCATTAAAGAATCATCACCTGTTCACGATCGGGGATGCCTCGGGACACGGTGTCCCGGCGGCCATTTTGATGTCCATGGTGAAGAGTGTCATGTCCACCCTTGTGGATGAGGGTCGGGACCCGGATATTATTTTGAAGAGAATTCACGAATTCCTCGCCGGGACGGTCCAGGGAGAGCAGTTTATTACGCTGCAGATGGTTGCGATCCACCAGGGGCATCTACACCTCTTCAACGCCGGCCATCCGCCCCCCATCCTTCTATCCAATGGTAGTCCCCGTCTTGTGGAACTGCCCTCCATGCCGGTCGGACTCCTGGATGGGCCCAGGGGTGAATCGATCAGGGTCGATTTCCGTAAGGGTGACATTCTCTTTTTCTACACGGACGGTCTCTATGAGGCTGTGGATCAGGATGATGAGATCTTCGGGTTTGACCGTCTTCTTGATGTTCTGGGCCGTTCGCCCCGCCACCCCGGCCTGATTATTACCAACGTTCTCCATGCTCTGGATGCCTTTCGAGAAGGTGTGCCTCTCGGTGATGATCTGACCATGGTGGCATTGAGGGCGCCGTGAAGATCTTCCAGATCCTGGACAAGGGGAGTTTCAATACGGGTTCGGTTCACCAGATGTTCGCACTTGCCGGGAGTCTGGCTGATCGAGGCCACACGGTATCGGTTGCAGGAAAACCGGGTTCCGAAGTTGAAACCGCATGCCACTCCAACCATATCCCCTATGTTCCACTTCCCTTTCGGCTGGATTTCGATCCGATCACCATTCTGGGCCTGGCCCGGGCCTTCCGCCATTCAGGAGTCGACGTAGTCCATGTCCACAAGGGGAGACCCCATACCCTGGC
Organism: Thermoanaerobaculia bacterium; assembly: GCA_035593605.1. Classification (NCBI taxonomy): domain Bacteria; kingdom Pseudomonadati; phylum Acidobacteriota; class Thermoanaerobaculia; species Thermoanaerobaculia bacterium. Next base: position 72,169 of record DAOSWS010000018.1, read on the forward strand.
TCTCCTGGCTTCAATGCTGGTCCCCGTTCCCTGTTTTGTCGCCAACCGCGGGGTTTCCTTTCCGCTGACAATCTGGAATCGGGGGAAATACAGGTCCAGGCGTTGTCATCGAGTCGTCTGTGTCTGTGATGCGATTCGCGATATTGTCATTCGTTCAGGGAAGCTCCCTCCGGAAAAGGTCGTAACCATCTATGCCGGAACCGATCTGAGGCGCTTCGATCCATCCCGGGAGGACGGGCGGGGACTCAGAAGGGAACTTGGATTTGAAGATCATCACGTGGTTGTCTGTCAAACCGGACTTCGAGAATGGCGGGGATGGAGAACCCTCGTGGAGGCGTTCGCTGAGATCGCGCCATCGGCACCGGAAGCAAGACTTTTGCTTGTGGCTGCAAAAGATGAGGAACACCGCAGGATGATTCAGACAGAAACCGATCGCCTTCACATTACCGGCAGAACCGTAATTCTTGGATATCGAAGCGACATGCCCGCGATTTCCGCCGCTCAGGACATTGCCTGTGATTTTTCCTACGCCGGACTTGGAATTACGGGCACGCTGCGAGAGGGAATGGCGATGGGGCGACCTGTTGTCGCATCCTCTGCCGGGGGGAACCCGGAGCTGGTGATCGAGGGTGAAACCGGGTTTCTGGTTCCTCCCGGGGATCCCGGCTCGACAGGAAAGGCCCTTCTTCGTCTGATCCGAAATCCCGATGAGCGGACCCGCATGGGCCTGGCAGGCCGGAAGAGGGTGGTGGATTTCTTTTCCACGGACATCAGGGTTTCAAGAATGGAGCGCCTCTATTCGGAAGTCGTGACGTCAGAAACCGGTTCTTCCATTTCCTGAACAATTCAGGAGGGTTTCACCGGGTGATAGGCCCGGCCTCCCCTTTCAAACTGTAATCCTCGAGCCTTGAATCCATCGATGACTTCATCCATGCGCGATGACTCCACACGGATCCAGATACGCGGTGCGGGGGAATAAGCCTGATCGATGATCTGGATTTTCAGTCTGTCCAGAAGTGAAAAAATTTCCCCGACCTGAGCGGGAGTTGAATGGAGAATCATGTCAATCTGCTCTGTAATTAGAATGAGATGGGCCCCGGCAACGGCTTCCTCTCCGGCGGTTCGATAGGCCCGTGCCAGGTTTCCCGTTCCCAGCTTGACACCCCCAAAATAGCGGACGACGATCAGGCCCGCAAGGAGAAGATCGAGACCTGAAAGGAGATTCAAAAGGGGCGGACCGGCCGTTCCCCTGGGCTCTCCCGCGTCTGAAAATCGCTCCATATCGGGCAGTCGAAAGGCCCAGCAGAGATGACGGGATGCATGATGTTCACGGTGAAGAGCTTCGAGACGGGAGAAAAAGGCATCTTCATTCCCGATGGGAAAGAGGTGGGCCAGGAACTTCGACCCTCGTTCGCTGTACTGTCCAAATGACTCGCCCTGTACCGAACGAACCATCAGGGGATGTTGAGCGGGCCTGAACCCGGTTTCCAGAGAGTTCCAAAAGTTTTCAGTCGATCTTCCAGGCCGGGAAGGGTGCTTCCCTGGATCCGGGCGGTGGTCAGCTCAACCAGCAATCCTTCCCAGGGGAGAGCATATTCCCGGGCATAGGATGAACAGATTTCAAGATTTTCCGGTCCGATTCCCATCTCGGCGAGCCCGGTGAGAGCATAGATTTTCCCCCTTGGATCGCGTGTGCTTTCAAAAAGGGAGAGACAGGCGTGAAACCTGGTTTCAGCCTGTTCCTTTTCACCCTGCAATTTGTGAACGGTTCCCATGGACCACACGGTGTAGGCATAGGATACGCGATCCCCCAGAATCCGGTACCCTTCTTCCGCTTTCTGAAACTGCTCCATGGCCTTTGAAAACTCTCCCCTCATGCGATGGACGTTTCCCAGTCCGCAATGGGAATAGGAGATGGCAAAGCGGTCTTCGTGGTGTCGGGCCAGTTCATGGGCAGCGGAATAGGACTCATCGGACGCGTCGATTCGACCCAGGATACGGGAAAGACCTCCCAGCCCGCAGTGACAGAACATTTCGCCGTGGCTGTCCCCGAGGGCCCGGTACATGGCGAGGGCCTCTTCCAGATGTTCCAGGGCTTCCGTAAATTTACCGGAAATTCGCTTCGCACCGCCAAGGGCCCAGAGTGCATAGGCCATTCCTTCTTCATCGTCGGTGCGGTCAAAGATATCCAGGGCTTCCTTCAGGTATCGAATGGCTTCGGCATGACGGCACAGGGCTCGGAGGGCAAGCGCCTTTCCCAGCAGTGCATCCAGCCGGAATACTTCATCCGCAGGACGTTCCATCGCTGCCTGGTAGTGATCCAGAGATTCAAGGAACTCGCCCTGCATTCGAAGAACATGACCAAGTCCGAGATGAGCTTCCGCCGTACGGATTCCCAGGTCGAGGGCCTCCTGATAGAAGCGGGCGGCATCCACATAGCGGCATGATAACCGGGCTTCTTCTGCCTGATCGTATAAGTCCATAATCCTATTATACCTTTTGATAATCAAGAAATTTCGATCCATCCTGACGTGTTAGAATAAAGATCAGGAGTTTTGGATCTTTCTCAGAGAATTCAGGATAACTTGAATTCATGAGGTAACCTCAATTGCAATGGAGGCACAGGAATGACCGATGAGCAGATTGTCAGGGAGTCAGAGCGTTTGCACGATTCCCTGAAACATCTTGGGTGGACCCTCGAAGACTGCGGGGTGTATGCTCCCATAACGCTGGAGATCCGAAATCTGGCCAGGGAAAAGAATGCCGTAATCCTGGCGCACAATTACCAGACTCCCGATATAATTTTCGGTATATCGGATTACCGGGGCGATTCCCTGGGCCTTTCCGAAGCTGCCCGGGATACGGATGCCGATGTGATCGTCTTTTGCGGAGTCCGTTTTATGGCGGAGACCGCGAAGATCCTGTCCCCGGAAAAGGTTGTGCTGCACCCGGCTCCCGATGCCGGATGCTCTCTTTCTGAATCGATTTCCGCGCAGGATGTCCGGAACCTGCGAACCCGATATCCCGACGCTGCCTTTGTCTGTTATGTAAACACTATGGCGGAAGTGAAGGCGGAGTGTGATGCATGCTGTACCAGCGCCAATGCCCTGGCCGTTGTGGAAGCCATCGATAACGACACGATCGTCTTCCTCCCTGACCGGCACATGGCGGCCAACTTGAGGAAATACACCTCCAAGACGATCCTCGACTACGACGGAACCTGTATCGTTCACGATGCCTTTACCTACGAGACGGCCCTGACATGGAAACGGATGTATCCCAACGCCAAATTGCTTGTTCACACTGAATCTCACCGGAAGGTTGTCGATATCGCCGATCTCGCCGGGGGGACGGGCGATATGGTGCATTACGTGAAAAACAGTGGTGCGAAGCAGTTCATGCTGGTAACGGAGTGCGGTCTCTCCGACCGCCTCCGGGTCGAATTTCCTGAAAAGGAGTTTTTGGGAACCTGCTCCCTCTGTCCCCACATGAAGCGGGTGAACCTTGGAAATGTCCTTCAGGCCCTCAAGGAGCCTCGAGACGATCAGATCGTTGAAATTCCGGAGGATATTCGACAGCGGGCCAGCCGCAGCATTACCATGATGTTTGACCTGACGCGCAAAAAAGTTGATCCATCCCGTCCCCACTCGAATCTCGGGGATCTTGAACAATAGACATTCAGGAGGAAATCATGACGCCGTGGAAGGAACTCTCTCTGGCCGCTCCCTTTCCCAGGCTCTCCCTGGGCTTGATTTTTCTGGTTGCCGGAATCCATAAGGCTCTGGCCGGGTTTGAAGCCACAGCAGGGTGGATGACGAAGGCTTTTGAGGGTACGTTCCTTCCCGAGATTGCGGTTCAAATTTTTGCTTACGGGCTGATCCCCCTGGAAATCCTCGTTGGCGTGATGCTTCTGCTCGGGCTCTGGAGAAAGGGGTTTCTCCTGACGGCCGCCTGTCTTCTCATGCTTCTGATCGTGGGCAAACTGATCCTCGCAGACCATGCCGTGGTGTTTCAAAACACCTTCTATCTCTTTCTGGCGGCTCTGGGCCTTGCCGTGCTGCCCTTTGATCCCTGCGGCATCGACGCCATGCGACAATCCTGACAACCTTGACCTTCCAGCTCTACCTTGCACGACCCCGCGGTTTCTGTGCGGGTGTGGACCGGGCAATTGAAGTGGTTCGTGAGACCCTGCGGCAGTACGGTTCTCCCGTTTTTGTCCGCCATGCCATTGTCCATAATCGGCATGTTGTAGAAGAACTGGAGCGCGAAGGTGCTGTTTTTGTGGAAGATACCGGCCAGATTCCCGAAGGATCCGTCGCCATTTTCTCGGCCCATGGAGTCTCTCCGCAGGTACGGGTCGAAGCGGAAAAACGGGGTCTTCGTGCCATCGACGCCACCTGTCCACTGGTCACCAAGGTCCATCTGGAAGCTCGAAGGTTCGCGGAAAAGGGGTACTCCATCCTTCTGATCGGACATCGGGGCCATGTGGAAGTGGAGGGAACCCTGGGAGAGGCACCCGACCATATCCTGCTGATCGAAACAGGGGAGGATGCGGAGCGCATCGAAGTCCCCGATCCGGAAAAGGTCGCTCTTATAACCCAGACAACCCTTTCCGTCGACGATACAAGGGAAATCGCGGAAGTCCTGAAAGCTCGATTCCCTCAGATTCATATTCCCTCCGCCAAAGATATCTGCTACGCAACCCAGAACCGGCAGGATGCCGTAAAAGCCCTCTGTAAAAAGGTGGAAGCCGTGATCGTGATTGGCTCTCCGGCTTCATCCAACTCGAATCGGCTCCGGGAGGTGGCGGAAGGTGCAGGACGCCGTGCATGGCTGATTGAGGAGGCAAACCAGATCAATCCCCGATGGCTGGAGGGAATTTCCCGGCTGGGTGTGACTTCGGGAGCCTCGACCCCGGAATCCCTCGTTCAGGCGGTTATCTCCCGCCTCTCAGAGCTTGGTGCCGAGTCGGTTGTGGAACTGGAGGGTGAAATTGAAACCATCCGGTTTCAGCTTCCACGGGAACTTCAGAAATAGTCACGAATAGAAAAACCGGGTGGCTGTAGGAGGCCGTAAGCCGAATTCTGTTCCCCGAACCCGTTGCCGGAATCGGGGCGGAAGTCATTCCTCTGGGACTCCGGTTGCCCGAAGCCTCAAGCGGCCGACCCGGGGACAGGGGCGGGCGCCTTTTGTCCCCCTATTTGGCCTTGCTCCACGTGGGGTTTGCCGTGCCTCCAATGTCACCATCGGAGCGGTGCGCTCTTACCGCACCGTTTCACCCTTACCCCGTTTGCACGGGGCGGTCTGTTCTCTGTGGCACTTTCCTTCATCTTTCGATGACTCCGCGTTACGGAGCACGCGTCCCGCCGGGAGTTCGGACTTTCCTCCCTTCCTTGCGGAAGAGCGACTTCCTGGCCTCCCTGGCCACCCCGCTCTATTGTATCATTCCGTCCCTGGAGAAGATGGTCACCAGTGAAGAAGTACAGGAGGGATCAGGAGAATCAGGCTGAGGATCACAAAGATGATTTCCAGGGGGAGGAGCCAGCGGAACCATTTTTCGAAAGGTACGCCTGCCAGTTCAAGGGTCCCGATCGTGACCGCCGAAGTCGGGATGATCATGTTGGTGAACCCATCCCCAAACTGGTAGGCAAGCACCGCGGTCTGGCGTGTGATTCCGGATAGATCGGCAAGGGGCGCCAGGACCGGCATGGTCAGGGCAGCCTTTGTCGTACCGGACGGAATGAAGAAATTCACGCACAGCTGGATGAAATACTGGACATAGGCGGACAGAATCGGATGAATTCCGCCAAAGAGGTTTGAGCTTGCATGGAGGATCGTGTCAATAATTCTCCCGTCTTCGAGGAGTACGAGAATCCCCGCCGCCAGGCCGACAAGGAGTGCCGCCCCGGCAATATCCTTTGCTCCCTGAAGAAATTCAGTTGCAATATCGTTGATCTTCATGCGGGACAGAAAACCGGTGAGGATTCCCATGGCTATAAAGAGTCCGGCAAGCTCCCGGATGTACCACTGCCAGACAATGACACCGATAAAGAGCATGACAATCGTGGTCCCCAGCAGACCGAGAACCAGTCCGTGCCTCAGGCTGAACGACCCTTCGGCCCTGGTTTCTTCCGCGAGCTTTGAACGTTTTTTACCATCGAGATCGACCATGGAGCTCAGTTCAGGGTTTTTTCGGATTGTTTCGGCGTATCGAAGAACCCAGATTACCGTGAGCAGGGTGACAAAGAACCAGATGCCCACGCGGTACTCCCAGCCGCTGACGGGGGGAAGCCCGGAGAGCTTCTGGGCGATCTGCACCGTAAAGGGGTTGAAAAATGCAGTGGCAAAACCCACACCGGCTGCGAGAAAGGAAAAACAGAGACCGACGATGGAATCGTAACCGAGGGACAGGGCCAGAGGAACGAAGATCAGAACAAAGGGCATGGCCTCCTCGCACATGCCGAAAAAGGCACCGAAAAAAGAGAAGGTAAACATGGTGATCACCACGATCAGCTTGCGTCTGTGTCCCATGCGCAAAACCAGAGCGTTGACGCCGGCGGCAATGGCGCCCGATTTGTTCAGAATCTGAAATGCGCCCCCGATAAAGAAAATGAAGGCAATGATTTCCGCAAGGCGGACAAAGCCGGACAGAGGGGCCATAAAGAGTTCAAGAAGCTGAGGATCCTTGTCTATCCTTGTAAACGATCCCTTGACCACGGTTTCGCTTCCATCGGGCTGCTGGATGCGCTCGAACTGACCGCCGGGAACAACCAGGGTCAGGAGCGAGGCAAAGATGAGAAGGGCAAAGACGATGACGAAGGGATGGGGTACTTTGATTTCTTTCACGCAGCCACCTCCGGAAAACCAGAATCAAATTGATCGCTCCATTCATGGGTGAGATGACCCGCGGCAGGAGTGATATGTGAAATCAAAAGTCTCCCCATTGTACAGAATATTCTGGATTTTACGAAAGGAACATTCCCGGATTCTAAGAAAAGGATCCCCCCGGGCGTCTCCTGGTTGTGTGAAGGGGAATCCAGATTTCAGGAGGTCATCATGAAAAAGAACCGAATGTTGATGCTTGCTGCCATGGGATTGGGAATTATGATCTTTTCCACGATCCTGTTTGGCGGCCCCGTGCAGGGAACGAATGAAGAGAATCCGACAGGCCGGGTCGTCCTTCCATGGAATGACTTCCAGACCCTTCTACAGCTGGACCGGGATGAGATTGTTCTGTCATCCAGGGAACTGACCGCGATTCTGAATCAGATTGCCGTCGATCAGCGGCCGGACATCTCGCCGGTGGAAGGCCGGATGGTTCTGACCAGGGAGCAGTTTCGATCCCTCCTTCAGCGGATGCGGCCCCAGGGCCCGTCTACCGGCATACCGCCGGCCCCGTACCTGATTCAGTCCGCAGAATACACCATGGAATGGGGGGAGGATCAGGTGGACGTCCGGGCGGTTTTCACGATTCAGACCTTCGAGAGTACCTCTTCCGGGTACAGCAAGGTCCCCCTTTTCCCCGAAGCGATGGCCATTCGCTCCATGGCGACAGGGAAGGAGAAAGTGACCATCATGTTTGAGCAGGGCAGAATTGTTGCGGTCCTCCCTTCGCCCGCCCAGCTGACATTGGTGGCGGACTTTGTTGTGGGTCTGCCAGCAAAGCAACATTCCCATCAGATTTCCTTTCCGATTCCCCAGACCCCTATAACCCGGGTGTCGATGAAGGTGGATTCAAAAGAGGCCGATATACAGATTGACCGGGCGGCTTCGATCCAGATGGAATCCCGGGGGAAAATCACTGTTGCGCAGGCCATCCTTGCTCCGGGGACTGCAATGAACGTGACATGGAGAAAAAAGATTCCGCAGATCGAGCGGGGGCCGGCCAAACTCTATGCAGAAACCAACCATCTGATTACACTGGAAGACGGTTCGATACGGGTCACAGCCTATATGCGCCTTACGATTCTTCAAAACCTGCTCTCCGCGGTTCGAATCCGGCTTCCGGAAGGGTATACCCTGCTCAACCTCACAGGGGACAGTCTTGGAGACTGGATCCTGGTCGACAAAGATGAAATCCACATGGTCGAGGTTCCCTTCCTCGATCCCAGAGAAGGTCAGGTAGATCTCGTACTCAGCCTGGAACATACCCTGGAAGGCGAGGCCTCTACAGTCTCCTGGGACGGATGCCGGGTGATTGATGCAGTGCGGGATGCCGGAACGATCGGCGTGGAAAGCAAAGCCACATCGGAATGCACGATTCTGGAAGAGAACAACGTTCATCGTGTCGACCCGTCGGAACTGCCCGTGGTTCTCCAGAATGCATCCAGACATCCCTTTCTCTATGCGTGTTCGTACCTCTCTCACCCATCATCGTTCCTGATGGAAATCTCGAGACATCCCGAGCTTCCCGTCATCTCCACAGTCGTGGACTCCATTCATGGCGTCACCCTGCTGACTCCGGACGGGAAATGTGTTCACCAGGCAACCTACACGGTTCGGAATACATCCCGCCAGTTCATGACCTTTGTCCTTCCGGAGAAAACCGAGGTATGGAGTGTCTTTGTATCGGGAGAACCGGTCAAACCCAGGCTCTCTGAGGGTTCTGTCCTGGTTCCGCTCAAGAGATCCCGTCCTGTTAACGGTTCTCTGGATTCCTTCACCATCGAACTGGTGCTCTTTGAACGGTTTCCTGCCCTCTCCGCACTGAGCCGGGGGAGGGTTTCCATCCCCGTACCCGACGCCATTGTCAGTCAGGTCATGTGGAGCCTGGTGGTTCCTGAGGAGCGAAGCTTCCTTGCTTTGGGCGGAACGATGGAGCAGGAAAAGCAGCATGAAGGTCTTCGTCCCCTTCTCTCGTCCCTTTGTGTGGAAAAAGCTCCGCTGGGAATGATGGACGAGGACAAAGCCCTGGATGTGGCCGGGAGGGAGCAGGAAGCCGATAAGCTCAAGGATCAGTTTTCGCCGAGCCTTGCCCTTCCCAAAGAGGAAATTGCCCGTCAGGTGGAAGAGGAGAGTCGATTCGGAGAACGCCTCCGAGCCTCTTCGAGCGCAGCGGTAGGCGGTACGGCGGGAGTGTTGCCCATCCGGATCCATATTCCCACCCATGGTCAGGTGTTCCGGTTCGCCAAGACCGTCATTTACGGTGACTCTCTCACCATCACCTTCACGCAGGCTTCGACCGGTCTCCTCTCTGTCCTCCGGACCCTTCTATGGCTTCTCCTGATGGCCGGTTCCCTGCGGCTGGTCTATGTCAGTCTTAAGAGGATGATCACAGGGAAGATCTGTGTCCGCGACATGTCCATCCTGGGTCTAGCTCTTCTTGCCATCCTCTCGATTCCCGTCTGGCTGCCGGCTTCCCTGGTCTTCCTTGCCGCCGGCTGGAGTGTCCATGTCGCCTGGAAACCCATGAATTCGGAAGAATCACCTGTCGGCAAATAAAAATCCCAGATTATTTTAAATGGCAAGCGTAGGGGAGGGGAAACCCTCCCCTGTTATTATGGCTCTCCCTCCGCGTATGGAGCTTTGGGTAGACTCATTTAGTAAGACGTCCGGTACAAGTCAATGGGCTGATTGACGGTGGTATTGTCACCAGATATTTTGACAATAGGTATCGTATCCCCAGATATTTTCAAAATACTACAACTAAAATAATTTTCATGAAGTACCCTCATTAGAGCATTTAATTTCCTTTACTAAATGGTCTTTGATGGTGTCTACTTCGCAGGCGAAATACCTTGAGTGATGGTGTGGTATAGTCTTCTTGTATTAACAATATTTCGTTTGTTGGTGGAAAAAATACTAACTTTCCAATATCTGTGCCTTTTAAACGAAAATCCCCATCAACTAGTCGATTCCATTCGTGTTCCTTCCAGAGTAATGTGCACGCATCTCTAAGAAATACGATAAAACCACTCGAGGTCATGTCAATAGGTGTGTAAAAAGGGTTCATGCGGCATGATCCTTATTCA